>JAZSDK010000056.1:0-4662 GCA_045531155.1 Faecalimonas sp.
TCCTTGGCTCACAGAACGACATGGCTACGATCCGACTTATTCAGTCGGATTAAATGTGTCGAGTGAGACAAATCTTGGGGCCGTGATTTGGCGAGCGAGAGACCAAGACTTCATGTTCGGTGCTGGAGTGAAATTCGGTGCTCAGAGGGGGCTACCACTACGGAAAAATTGACAGTCCAAAAAAATAAAAAAGTTTGCCCCTTGAGGATAAATTTAATTGTACCTAGACAAGAAAAACGCTGGAAATGCCCGAAAACACTGGATTTTTGGGAGGCGTGGTTGCAAATTGGTTGCAAAAAAGTGTTATCAATTTGTTATCAGAATGATTTGAATATTTGTAATGTGAATGCCGCAGATTTCTCTGCGGCATTCTTTATATAAAAATCATAATGTGTCGTCTTTATCGTAGACAGGAATCACCATATTTTCCAACGCATTTCGTAGCTGTGGGTTATGAATAACAAAATGTATCGCTGGTGTTTTGTTTTTAGAAATGACCACCCATTTCCCTTCCAAGATACGAATTTGTATATTTTTAAAGGGATATCTGCTGTTTTGTTTTACAGTATAATTACTGTTGTTTTGGCTATAGGTAATTGTTTGTTCCATATGCTCCAAATATTCTGCATATGTGTAAACAATGTCCTTTTCATAGAATATTTCGGATAGTGGTAATAGCATAGGCTGTTCTAAAAATTCCATTTCGCTAATAACAGGTATTTCATCTATTATCTGTCTATTTGATAAAATATTCTCATATAGCTGTCTTTGTTTTTTTGCAAAATCTAAAATTCGTTTCTTGTCGGCTTCCTCAATATGATTGTGATTTAATATCTGTAAAAGCAACTCCTCCGAAAGTGTGTGTATAGGGAGTGCAGACAGAATAGACCTTCTGTTGCCGGGAGTTACTATATCTCTTTCGACAAATGAGTAAAATGCATCCTTTGATTCTATACGGTAAATATCCATAAGAGGAGATGCCTTTGAAAGTATATCAAGTGCCCGTTGTCTGTAATAGGACATCTCAGTTTTATTCTTGGTCAGATACATTTTTCCATTTTGGTGGTAATCCATAATACATTCGCCGGATAATGCAGCTGCGCCGCTGGAATAAAGGAAATGACCAAAAAGTTTATTGTGTACATCCTTGAGGTAATATGGCGAAATCTGCCCTGTCATATACATAGGAATCCAGCCTTCAAGTCCCATCATCATTTCTTCAAAAGGGCGGTTAATATTGTGTATGAAATGAATATGTAACCCTTTTTTGAGGGTTAGTGCAACAGCAAATATATATTTTTTCATAAAATCAGTACCATTTGCTTTGTCCGCCATTGGTGTATCGTCATTGGCAATAAGGTCTTCTTTTGACTTAGACAACACAGTAGCCTTGAAAAAGTCCAGGGTTCCTTCGCACATTTCATCAATACCATAATAATTTTTGGATGTTGGTAACTGAAAAGGAACAGATGGTACCTTCAATTCATCAAAGTGTATACTGCGGATAAATTCATTGAGGTCAAATTCATCTAATTTGGATAAAAAGGGAAGGACTACATCCTTTTTTTCAATTTGTTCATTTAAAAGCCAATGGATAATCTTGTCCCTACAAAGAGAATCATTGTTGATTTCATCTGTGGTGCAATGTACTAGCTTTGCAATAGTCACCTTGTCGGACTCAGAACAATGTCCGGCTATATATTTTGAAACATTTTGTGCAAAATCCTGTGGGTTTGATGGTCTTCGTTGCCCGTTTCGTATACGGGAAATATAAGAACTGTCAAAATTTAAAAAATGAGACAAATCTGCAACATTTATAGAAAGAGATGTCAAAAGTGTATCAAAATTTATTTGAAAAAGCTCATATGGGAATGTTGCATCCTGCAAACAATCCTCTAGTGTTTTTTGGATTTTTTCAACCGTAAATTCAGAATATCCTCTTTCATTTGCTATGGTTGCAATTCCTTGTACAAGTTGCATGAATTGTTCGGAATCGGTTGTAGGTACACGGCTTCCGGTGCGATATCTACTGAGAACAGATGCGGACAAGCCAGATACATCTGTTAGTTCTTTTGCAGTACAGTTTAGTTCGGATATATATGCATTCAGTTGTTCGCTAAAAGTCATAAAATTAGTCTCCTTTTTTAAAAATTAGTCTATATTAGTGTACCATACATTATAGATAAGAAAAGTTGATTTTCCACAATTGTCATTGACATTTATGGAAAGTATATTTCATTATATTGGGTATTTTATTAAAATTATAAAGGAAGTGACATTTTACATAGATACAAAATACATTTAAGAAAGAAGGAATGCAAGATGAAGGCAAAAAGAAGAATTGCGTGGCTACTTAGTTTTTTAATGGTATTCTCACTGATAATGGGAACTTCAAAAATGCAGGTATTTGCAGCAGGCGGCCCAGCAGATATGGCTTCCTTTCTGATCAGAGAATCGAACGGGCAAACGGGAACCGTGCAGTATAAGCTGAATGGGAGTGGAGATTTCACAACTGCTAATAACCCACCGGTTAATCTTGAAGGTGTAACGGCCATCACGATCAAGGTTATCCCTACAGGGGAAGCAAAAGTGAATCAAAACTACAGCGGGATCACCGGTACGGGACAACCAGCAACCTTTGATTACGATGCACTGATCAGCGAATCCGGATGGACATACAATATCCAAAACAATGATGGAGACATCACCTTCACAATAGAATTTGACAACAACGACGGTACCGGCGGAGGATCCAATCCCGGCGGCGGTGGCGGAAATAATGGAAATGCCGATTTCGCAAACGTTACGGTTAATATATCTGGAGAAGAGTTGGAATATGATGCACCATGGACAAATGATGCCGCCGATTTTGTTTTTGGAATAAACGGTTCAGAGATGCGAAGACTGTCAAAAGAGGAAGTAAATTATACGACAGAAGGCGATAAGATTGTTGGATTGGCAACAAAAGAGGCTCTTGGGTATGAATATAATTATGATGATTCAGGAAATGTAACATTTAATATAAAGACACAATGGGATGATGTTATTACATCATTAACAATAAATGGTGTTCTATATGATACACCCCAAACAAAAGATGACTTAATCAATGCATTTGATGCTGATTTTAGAGGAATAAGATTTGATATAGAAAATGTTCCATATGCGGAAGAATATCACATTGTGGTCGAGGGAAGGAAGCAAACGCAGGAAGAAAAAATCATGGGCAATTTTGGCTGGACCTATGACCCAAACAGCAACGAATATTCTGATGATGATAAAATCCCTTACGGCAATTTAGAATTTGTTGAAGCGAAGTACAATGGCGTTACATATGATTCAATAGAGGAAGTTAACGAAGCCGGAGGAACATTCCAATGGGATGATGGCGTGAAAGGAACTGACGATCCAACCGGCGAAGCAATGTTCCCAACAGGAACAGAATTAACTTTAAGATTAATTCCGGATGCGGGGTATCAGTTAACATCCCTGGATTTAAATGGCACACCATTTGAACCGGGTGAAGAGGTAGGGCTTTATACGTTTACGATTGGTGGAGGAAACTGGCATTTAGGCGCACAATTTACTCAGGTTGGCGCCGAGGTGCAAGCGAACTCTGTCAATATTAAATCCGGTAATATTGACATTAATGAAAACTTTGAATATGGAACTGCTAAACTTGAAGTAAGTGATGTTGCCAGTATGGACTCAAGCAGAATAGAAGAATTTGAAAACACTGCAACAGACGAAGGGTATGAAATTGAGAATTATCTGGATATTTCATTGTACAATGCTGTTTATAAAGGTGGCATAAAAGATGTCAACGGAAATTATGAATCTTGGGATACATCGGTTGAAAACATTGAAAATAAAGCAGCAATCACTTTGGAACTTGAGAATGATATGAGCGGCAAGGATTTGGCTGTCATTCATGAACTGCATAATGGAGAAGAAATAATAGGATATGAATTAATCGATGCTACCTATAATGAAGAAAATAACACTATAACCTTTGAATCGGACAGTTTTTCGCACTATGCAATCGTATCGAAAGGAATAGGTGAAGGCGAAAATGTTTATTATATAGATCTTGGTACCGGCTCCTGGACTGTTGGTGATGTAACCGTTTCTGCGCCTGAAGGTATGAGCGGTGTGGTATCGTTGCTTGATACAGAAACTATTCCTACGGAAATGTTGGCGAACTTTGATCCCGAGACTATGGATATTACCCTAACAGTAAGTGACGGTTTTGTGATCTATCTGGAAATCGACGAAAACGGCAATACCACATTGGCATCTACCCGTGATGGAGTAGAGCTGCCACCTTACGGAGAGACTTTGACCTTTGCGGTAGTAGCAAAACCCGGAAATATGGAAATCGATGACAAGACAGAAGAAAATGCCTGCAATGCAGATTTGGCAGAACTTACGGACGATTTGATTAGTAAGTTATTGACAGATGCAGAAAAGACCAGACTTGAAAATGGAGAAGAAGTAAAGGTTTGGTTGGAAGCAACGGACATTTCTGCAAGTGTGAGTCAGACAGATAAAAATTTGATAGATTCCAAGAAAGGAAATGCTACGATTGGAATGTACTTGGATATAGATTTGCTTAAGCAGATTGGCTCAGACAGTCCTGTAAATATTACAGACACGGATGGT
>JAZSDK010000150.1:0-2317 GCA_045531155.1 Faecalimonas sp.
CATAAACACTGCTTGAGCTTTTGCGAAGCTGAAACAACGTATTTGAGGAGGCTTTAATCTTCTGACAAAGTAGTTCAATGTCTGTTGCAAGCTGTTCGGAATATATAAGCAGGTAATTTTCAGCCATATTATCACTTCCCTTATTGTAATTATAATACAGAATCACAACAAAATCAATGCGCAGCATTGTATATCATTAATTCCGCAAGGAATTGCATATCATCAAGGCGAATGCCTTGCATATCATCAGCGCGAAGCAGATACACCTTCGGTGATGATATACGCCTACGGCGATGATATACAGCCTGACAGCTGATGATATGCCACCGCTTCGCGATGGATAAAAAATTGTCTTCGACAAATCATCTCCCCCTGCCCCCTCAATCATGAGGGGGTTTTGCTTTGGGGAGATTTGTTGTATAATATTCACATGAATATATTACAACAAATTTTCAAAGAACATTATGAAGAACTTATCTATCTGCTTAATCCTCGGAAGTCCGTTATCGAAAACGTAGATAGAATGATTCACTGCGGAGATTCTTCCTTCGGCGGTGCTATGTTCGGCTGCGAACATTGCGGCAACCTAAAATTCGTTCCTTTCCGTTGTAAAAGCAGATTCTGTCCTTCCTGTGGTACTAAATACGCAATTGACCGTACCACTGCTATGTCCTTTAAGCTTGTAAATTGCATTCATCGTCATTGTGTTTTCACTATTGATGAAAATCTCCGTATATTCTTCTATGAAGACCATTCTTTGCTGAATTGTCTTTTCGCTGCTGTCCGTTCTACCATCTTGAGATTGTTTCACAATATGAACAAATCTCAACATTTTACACCCGGTTTTATCTGTGTTCTTCACACTTTCGGCAGAGACCTTAAATGGAACCCCCATATTCATTGTCTCATCTCTGAGGGCGGTATTAGCAATTCCGGCTTATGGCGGCATGTTAAACATTTCAGCTATATATTTCTCCGTAATGCTTTTCGTACCTCTCTGCTTAATTTACTTGAAGATAAAATCGGGCCTTCTTTCAAAACCACAAAAGGTAAATGTTATCGTGAGCATAAACACGGCTTCTATGTTTATGCTAAACCTGCCTTATCTCAACCTAAAGATGTTCTTAAATACATCGGTCGTTATCTCGGAAGACCTGTAATCGCAACTTCTCGCATTGATAACTATGACGGTGACAATGTAACTTTCCATTACAACAGACATGAAGACAATGCTTTGATTTATGAAACTGTATCCGTATTAGACTTTATGGAAAGACTTATTCAACATATACCCGAAAAGCACTTCAAAATGATTCGCTATTACGGCATCTATGCAAGACACAGATATTCCGACAGTAAACTCATTCCTGCTGTTCCTCTGAATAAAAGATCTTTTCTTCTCTCTTGCAACAAGTGGCGTTTATCTATTGGTTTGACTTTCGGTTACGATCCCCTGAAATGTTCTTGCGGTAATATGATGGTGCTTCTTGAGCTTTTTCATAATCACAAAAGAGTTCCTCTGGAAGATTTATTCAGAAAGGCTATTGAAAAATATCGGAGATCTCATCCGAATTCCTGTTCACATCTTGCTCCGTTTATGTTACACTAAAGAAAAAAACGGAGGATACTATGTCTAAAAAAGAAATTGAGGAACTCAGACTTAAATACTTAAAAAATCCCCCTGAGGGTATATCTAAAAGAGAAATTAAAAATATGTCCGATGACGAACTTCTCGATATGGACTATTTTCTCCATGAAGGCGATGACGATGATGAAGATTTCTTCGGTGCTGAAGGCTTTTATATCTTCTGATTATTTTCGCCTATTTTTCTATGCCTGCTTTTTCCGCAGGCTTATTTTTTTGCTTCTTCTGTTTTCGAGGAATTTCCTATAAAGTAAAAAAATCTCGTTCCAAGGAACGAGATTTTTTGGTGAAGACAAGTGGACTTGAACCACCGACCCCTTGCATGTCAAGCAAGTACTCTAACCAACTGAGCTATGCCTTCATATTAAATTTACTTCCGTGATTATATCACGGTTATGAGTTGTTGTCAATGGGCTGAATCTGATAATCAATTCCGAAGGAATTGTATATCATCAATGCGGAGCATTGCATATCATCAAGCCGCTTTTTATACAGCCTTCGGCTGATGATATACGCCTTCGGCGATGATATACACGCTAAAGCGTGATGATATACCAAGCCTGCGGCTTGCATAAAAAAATTTCGTTCATATGAACGAGATTTTTTGGAGCGGATGACGAGGCTCGAACTCGCTACCTCCACCTTGGCAAGGTGGCGCTCTACCAGATGAGC
>JAZSDK010000096.1:0-9865 GCA_045531155.1 Faecalimonas sp.
AGAAGTTTATAGGATTTGAAGTTGTATCTTTGCGGAGGAGTTCGTTGGTGGTCCTGCTTCTTGGCGGCCGTACGGCTTGTTGGTGGCATTGCTGGGTATAGGGGAGGTTTTATCTTCAACAAATACCCATTCACCACGAAAAAAGCTTGAAAAACAAGTAATTTTTAGGTTGAATTTCTATAGACATTAGTAAAGAGGCGAATAATACCCAGGATTTTACAAAATCCTGGGTATTTGAGCTCATTACATAAGTTTTTATAGAAAGTCGCGGTTTGACGCCACAACGCTTGGTGCAGAGCAAAGCCGTTTTTTATATATATCATAGAAAGCATGCTTTACAGAACTTATATCAACACTCCATCCAAATAATGCGAAATAGAACGTCTGATATTTTCTTTTAAGTCTACTTGGCCATTTCGTAGTGCCCATTCAAATGCATTTCCAATTACCAGCATACGTATATCTGTGACAACTTCCTCGATAGAAAGCTTCAACTGAATGGCATTTGCTGCCACAGCCTTTTCTAAGTATTGTTGGACTGTAACAATTGGATAAGGGCGTTCCGTACGAATATCTGGATTAAGTGCTTGGTTTTTTGTATGGTAGTATCCTGCAACAAAGTCCACACCCAGTACGTAGCAGTAAGAGGCGTAGTTGAGATACACTTCTAAAATAGCCGCCTTTGCACTTTCCTTGTCAGTCGGAATATCCAGAAGCTCCGGATTGATAGCCGGTTGTTCTTCTAAGTGATATGAAAGCAAGTCATCCTTGCTTTGAAAATGGTGATAAAAGCTTCCGTTGGAAACCCCGGCTTCTTCGCATATATTTTTTATCGACAAATTTTCATAACCGTTTTTTTGTAAAATAGCTTTGGCGGCTTGAAAAATGCGTTCTTTTGTTTCTTTTGATTTCAATTGTTGTTTGGATAATTCGCTAGTCTTTTCCACGAGAATATCTCCTTTACTTAATGTACTAAACTTTGCACGGATGTACAGATAGTACATCATTTTTTAATATTATATCATAACAATTTGGAAAAAACAAGAAAACAGAGCATGCTCTAAAACTCTGTTTTATACATTGTAAAATTCATAGAAATATGGTATTCTTAAAACAGTATTTTTGACAATATGGAGAGGTTAATTTACATGGATATTATTCAAAAGTTGACACAAGAACTGGAAGTGCAAAGATGGCAGGTAGAGGCCGCTGTGCAATTAATTGATGAGGGGAATACCATTCCTTTTATTTCCAGATATCGTAAAGAAGTTACGGGTTCGTTGAATGACGAACAACTTCGTAAATTATATGAAAGACTACAGTATTTACGCAACCTGGAAGAAAAGAAGGAACAAGTGCTTGCGACGATTGAGGAGCAGGGCAATCTGACAGAAGAATTGAAGGCTCAGATTCTTGCGGCAGAAACTTTAGTAGTGGTAGAGGATTTGTATCGTCCATATAGACCGAAGAGAAGAACAAGAGCAATCATTGCGAAGGAAAAAGGCTTAGAGCCATTGGCAGAACTCATCATGCTTCAAAAACTGGATGTGCCTTTGGAAGAAGCGGCGGCAGAATATATTTCGGAAGAAAAAGAAGTTGCTACAGCAGAAGAAGCTATTGAAGGGGCAAAGGATATTATTGCAGAACAGATTTCCGATGAAGCAGACTATCGTATTTACATTCGTGATTTGACGACGAAGCAGGGAAAAATCATTTCTGTGGCAAAGGACCCGGAAGAACAATCGGTTTATGAAATGTACTATGAATTTGAAGAACCGATTACCAAGCTGGCAGGACATCGTGTTCTTGCCCTTAACCGAGGCGAAAAAGAGAAATTTTTGACGGTAAAAGTCGAAGCACCGGAGGATAAGGTTTTAGGATATTTGGAGAAAAAAGTCATTGTTTCTGACAATCCATACACCACACCAGTATTAAAAGATGTGATTGCGGACAGTTATAAACGATTAATTGCGCCGGCAATTGAGCGCGAGATACGAAATGAATTAACAGAAAAAGCGGAAGATGGCGCGATTGTTGTATTTGGTAAGAACTTAGAACAGCTTTTAATGCAACCACCTATTGTCGGACAGACTGTCCTTGGCTGGGACCCTGCGTTCCGTACGGGATGTAAACTGGCAGTAGTAGATGCTACAGGAAAGGTATTAGACACAACTGTTATTTACCCGACAGCACCGACTACACCACAAAAAATTGCAGCAGCAAAAGATACGCTTAAGAAGTTGATTCGTAAATACAACATCACATTGTTTTCAGTGGGAAATGGAACAGCATCCCGTGAGTCAGAACAGATTATTGTGGAACTGTTCAAAGAGATTCCGGAAAACGTACAGTATATTATTACAAATGAAGCAGGGGCATCTGTGTACTCTGCAAGTAAACTTGCAACGGAAGAATTCCCTAACTTTGATGTGGGACAAAGAAGTGCGGCTTCTATTGCAAGAAGACTTCAAGATCCATTAGCTGAATTAGTTAAGATTGACCCGAAATCTATCGGTGTAGGACAATATCAGCACGACATGAATCAGAAGAAACTCAGCGAAGCACTTTCGGGAGTTGTGGAAGACTGTGTAAATAAAGTTGGTGTAGACTTGAATACCGCATCAGCTCCACTGCTTGCATATATTTCTGGTATTTCCGGAACTTTGGCGAAAAATATCGTGGCCTACCGTGAAGAAAACGGAAGTTTTACAGACCGTAAGCAGTTATTGAAAGTAGCAAAACTTGGACCAAAAGCATACGAACAATGTGCAGGTTTCATGCGCATCCAGGGTGGAGATAATCCATTAGATGGAACCAGCGTGCATCCGGAAAGCTATGAGGCAGCAGAAAAACTGTTGGCCAAACTTGGATATATTACGGAAGATATTGTTGGCGGCAAACTAAATGGACTTTCTAAATCAGTAAAGGATTACGCGAAACTGGCAGAGGAATTAGAAATTGGTGAAATTACCCTTCGTGATATCGTGAAGGAATTGGAAAAACCGGCACGTGACCCTCGTGATGAGATGCCAAAACCAATTCTTAGAACCGATGTATTGGAAATGAAGGACTTGACAGAAGGTATGATTTTGAAGGGTACAGTCCGCAACGTAATCGACTTTGGTGTATTTGTAGATATCGGTGTGCACCAGGATGGATTGGTTCACATTTCTCAAATCACAGACAAGAAATTTATCAAGCATCCATTAGAAGTGGTGAGTGTAGGAGATATTGTAGAAGTGAAGGTTATGAGTGTGGATTTGCAAAAGAAACGAATCCAATTGACAATGAAACTATAGACGAGATATAATAAGAAAAAATCAATAAGGATTCTTCAGGGCGAGGTGTAAGTCCTCACCGGCGGTAAAGTCCGCGACCCACGAAAGTGGCTGAACCGGTGTGATTCCGGTACCGACAGTTAAAGTCTGGATGAGAGAAGAAAATGCAAGAAATGCTATGTTTATGCCCTGAGTTTACGCTCAGGGCATTTTTAGACAGACTCTATATTAGAGAATCCTTTAAAACAGAAAGGAAGAAACATGAATACACAAAACAGAACAAAATTTGGAGTTAGAGAAATTGTAACAATAGGAATGTTGGCGGCGGTATCAATTGTTTTGACATTGATTGGTCGTATTTCAATTGTTCCGCCGGTTTATGATTTGGATTTTAGTGAGGTGCCGGTATTAATAGGTACATTTGTGATGGGACCACTTGCAGGAGTGTTAATTGAAGCAATCAAAGCGTTTGTTGATTTTTTGATGGGTTCGCATACGGGCGGTGTTGGAGAGTTTGCACAGTTTGTAATGGGGTGTTCCCTATGTGTTCCGGCAGGAATCATTTACAAACGAAAAAAGACAAAGAGAATGGCTATCGTATCGCTTTCCATTTCCGTTGGTGTATTAATTATTGTTGCATGCATTATGAATAGATATGTGATGTTGCCGCTGTTCTGGGGGAGTGATATGGAAGCAAATGTGATTGCAATGGGACTTAAGGGTATTGATAGTGTAACGAAATTTATTTTACTGGTATGTGCGCCATTTAATTTGCTAAAAGGCGGTTTGAATGCGTTAGTTGTTGCCTTGATTTACAAAAAAATCAGTCCAATTATAAAAAGACATTAGTTGTAACAATGAAAATGCTGTGCTATAATTTCTATGGCACAGCATTTTGTGTGCAATGGGAGGAATTTAAATGTCAGTAAAATTTAATGTACAGATGACAGATAAATATATGTATGACTTTATGCTATATCACAATTATACACATGCAAGTGGTCTGATGACGGCAATTGCGGGTGTTTTGTGTTTGGCTGTTTTTGTTCAGAAGCTGATGGATGGAGATATGCAGGGGTGTGCTGTATGGCTGATGTGCGCCATTTTGTTTTTAATCGTTTCACCATCTTCCATGAAGGCAAAAGCAAAGAGTCAGGTGAATAATACAGAAATGTTTCAAAAGCCTTTGGAATATGAATTCTCAGAAGAAGGAATCACAGTAAGCCAAGAGGAAGCAAAGGCAGAAACCAAATGGGAAGAAGTGACAAAAGCTGTCAGTACACAAAAAAGTGTGATTCTATATCTGGGGAGAGTGCGAGCCCTCATTCTTCCGAAAGAGTGTATGGGTGAGCAATACGAGGAAGCGTTGAAAATGATTCATACGCATATTCCGCCAAATAAAGTGAAAATACGTCACATTCATTAGAAGAGGTTTGACATGATTATAGAAACAAGAAGTGCAGAAGAAACATATCAACTGGGTGTGGAGATCGGGCAGAAGGCAGTAAGAGGACAAGTGTTTACCCTAGTGGGAGACCTTGGCGTTGGGAAAACCGTATTCACACAAGGGTTGGCAAAAGGCTTGGATATTGAGGAATCTATCAGTAGCCCTACATTTACCATCGTACAAGTGTATGATGAGGGACGTCTTCCATTTTATCATTTTGATGTGTATCGCATAGGTGATATAAGCGAAATGGATGAAATTGGATATGAAGATTATGTCTATGGGGAAGGTGTATCCTTGATTGAATGGGCGAATTTAATCCAAGAAATTCTTCCGGAAAACAGAACTTCTATTATAATAGAGAAAGATTTAGACAAGGGATTCGATTATCGAAGGATTACGATTGAAGAAAGGAAGGCATAAGTATGCGTATACTTGCTTTGGATAGTTCGGGTTTAGTTGCGACGGTAGCCATCGTGGAAGATGAGCAAACAGTTGCAGAGTATACGGTGAACTATAGGAAAACACATTCACAAACATTACTTCCGATGTTGGATGAGATTGTAAAAATGACAGAATTTGATTTATCCACAATTGATGCAATTGCTGTGGCCGGAGGACCGGGTTCATTTACGGGACTTCGAATTGGTTCGGCAACCGCGAAAGGGTTAGGACTGGCCCTTGACAAACCACTTATCCACGTGCCGACAGTAGACGGTATGGCATACAATCTGTTTGGATGCAAGGGTTTAATTTGTCCGATGATGGATGCAAGAAGAAATCAAGTGTATACTGGTATCTACCGTTTTGAAAATCAGTTTGAAGTAGTAGAAGAACAGATGGCGATTTCTGTAGAAGAATTAATTGTGAAACTTAATCAGTACGATGAAACGGTTACCTTCCTAGGAGATGGCGTTCCTGTTTATAGAACGCTTTTAGAGGAAGGACTCAACATAGAGTACGCATTTGCACCGGCACATGTGAATCGTCAGAGTGCAGCAGCAGTTGGGGCCCTTGGCATGCAATATTTTATAGAAGGAAAGCAGGAGTCGGCAAGAGAACATCAGCCGGATTACCTTAGAGTTTCACAGGCAGAACGGGAGCGTGCGGAGAAAAATGCAAATCTTTCGTAATATGACAGAACAAGATGTTGCTCAAATAGCGGAATTAGAGAAAAAGGTATTTTCTGATGCGTGGACGAGCACAGGCATTTATGAAACATTTTGTCAAAATCAGGCATTTGTCGCGGTGGCTGAATGCAATGAGGAAATAGTAGGATACTGCATTATCTATTATGTAATGGATGAAGGTGAGATTGCCCGAATAGCAGTGGATGAGAAAGTGCGTCGACAAGGTGTGGGTCGTGGACTCTTGGATCTTGTTTGTGAATGCTGTAAAATGCAAAATGTACACAGATTGCTTTTGGATGTGCGTGAAAGTAATGAGGGCGCAAGAAGATTTTACGAGCAATATGGGTTTACTGTGGATGGCGTTCGGAAAAATTTTTATGACCAACCAAAAGAGAATGCGGTCTTGATGAGTAAGAGTATTTAATAATTACTGGTATAAGATGCAACGTTTTCCACTAGGATGCATCTTATGGAAACGATATAATAGACGTAGCAAATTCAAAGGAGGAAATTGTATGCGTCAAATGAAGATAGTATGTAATAAATGTGGACGGGAAGTTACAAATGAAGATATCCTCGAAGTAGAAAAGAGATGGGGGTACTTTTCAAATAATAAAGATAATGAAGTGCATAGTTTTGACCTATGTGAGAAATGCTATGATGAATTCGTATCTACCTTCCAAGTTCCGGTTGAAATAAAATAAGTGAGGAAAATTCATGTTAGATGTTTGTTTGTTGGGATGTGGTGGCATGATGCCACTACCATACCGTTGGTTAACTGCATTAATGACGCGTTTTAATGGAAGCAGTCTCTTGATTGACTGTGGGGAAGGAACGCAGATTGCAATTAAAGAAAAAGGATGGAGTTTTAAGCCGATAGATGTTATCTGCTTTACCCATTATCATGGAGACCATATCAGTGGGCTTCCGGGACTATTGCTTACAATGGGAAATGCAGATCGGATAGAACCGTTGACTCTGATTGGACCGAAGGGTTTGGAAAAAGTTGTAAATGCGTTGCGTATCATTGCACCTGAGTTGCCTTTCGAATTGAAATTTCTAGAAATTACACAACCTGAAGAAACGTTTGAAATGAACGGATATCGGCTGAAGGCATTTCGCGTAAATCATAACGTGCCTTGTTATGGTTATACATTGGAGATAGACCGTGCGGGAAAATTCGATTTAGAAAGAGCTAAGGAGTTGGATGTTCCAAAGCAATATTGGAAACATTTGCAAAAAGGTGAAACGGTTGAATACGAAGGAAAACAGTACACACCGGATATGGTTCTTGGTGCACCGCGAAAAGGGATTAAATTGACATATTGTACAGATACAAGACCGACAAATTCAATTCGTGCAAATGCAAAAGGTTCAGATTTGTTTGTTTGTGAAGGAATGTATGGAGAAGCAGATAAAGATGCAAAAGCAGTTGAGTATAAACACATGACATTTTACGAGGCAGCTGATTTGGCAAAAACAGCCGAAGTAAATGAAATGTGGCTGACACATTACAGCCCGTCGCTTACGCGTCCGGAAGAGTATATGGATGCGGTACGCGAAATTTTCCCAAATGCAAAAGCGGGGAAAGATGGGATGTCGGTGGAACTGAGTTTCCCAGAGGAGTAAAAAGATGACAGAAGAAAAAGATGTACTGATATTGGCAATTGAAAGTTCTTGTGATGAAACCGCGGCTTCAGTTGTGAAAAATGGACGAGAAGTTTTATCAAATGTAATTTCTTCTCAGATAGAACTTCATAAATTATATGGAGGTGTAGTTCCGGAAATTGCATCTCGTAAACATATTGAGAAAATCAATCAAGTAATTGAAGAAGCATTGGCGGAAGCAAATGTTACGCTCGATGACTTGGATGCAATTGGGGTGACTTACGGACCGGGATTGGTTGGGGCACTCCTTGTTGGCGTTGCGGAAGCAAAGGCGATTGCATATGCAAAAAATCTTCCGCTAGTAGGAGTTCATCATATAGAAGGACACATTTCTGCTAATTATATAGAAAATAAAGAACTGGAACCGCCATTCATTTGTCTGGTTGTATCAGGCGGACATACACATTTGGTATGTGTGAAAGATTATGGTGAATATGAAATAATAGGAAAAACTAGAGATGATGCTGCAGGCGAAGCATTTGATAAAGTGGCGCGTGCGATTGGTCTTGGTTACCCAGGCGGTCCTAAGATTGACAAGTTATCAAAAGAAGGAAATCCTGATGCAATTGCTTTTCCAAAAGCGAATATTACAGATGCACCATACGATTTTAGCTTCAGCGGTGTAAAATCGGCAGTGCTTAATTATATCAATGGTTGCCAAATGAAAGGCGAAACATATAACAATGCGGATATTGCGGCTTCCTTCCAAAAGGCAGTTACGGACAAGTTGGTCGAAAATGCGATGCGAGCAGTGAAAGAATATGGACTCTCAAAGTTTGCAATTGCAGGCGGAGTAGCATCAAACAGCACCCTGCGTATGGCAATGAAGGATGCGTGTGAAAAAAACGGGGTGGAATTTTACTATCCATCACCAATTTATTGTACCGATAATGCAGCGATGATTGGAGCGGCTGCTTATTATGAATATATCAACGGAACGCGACATGGATGGGATTTAAATGCGGTTCCAAACCTGAAATTAGGAGAGCGGTAAAATGCAAAAAGCGAAATGCACAGCAATTGTTCTGGCAGCAGGACAAGGAAAACGCATGGGTACGAAGACACAAAAGCAGTATTTAGAAATAGATGGGAAGCCGATTCTCTACTATTCTTTGCAAGCTTTTGAACAATCAGAACTCATTGATGAGATTGTCCTTGTGGTAGGTGCCGGTCAAATCGATTATTGCCAGACGCAAATGATATCTAAATATGGATTCAAAAAAGTAAAGACTATCGTGGAAGGCGGAAAGGAACGTTACCATTCTGTTGCAAACGGTTTACATGAAGTGGGAGAAGGCTACGTGTTTATCCATGACGGAGCCCGTCCATTTGTAACTGAAGAAATTTTGCAGCGGGCGTATGATGAAGTCGTTAGATATAAAGCCTGTGTTGTGGGGATGCCTGTGAAGGACACTATTAAGATTGCAGATGAAAATGGCTTTGCCGATGTGACACCTGACAGAAACTTTTTATGGCAAGTTCAGACTCCGCAAGTGTTTGAAGCTTCTCTTATAAAAGAGGCGTATAAAAAACTGATGGAAAGCGATACTATTAAAGTGACAGATGATGCAATGGTGGCAGAGCAGATGCTTGGAGTTAAAGTAAAGTTGGTTATAGGCTCTTACGAAAACATCAAAATAACAACTCCAGAAGACCTAAAAATCGCAGAAAATTTTTTGCAAAAATAAATTTAAAAAAGTGTTGACAGCATCCGTTCCACATGCTAATATAAATTACGTCGCTG
The DNA here is from genome assembly GCA_045531155.1 of Faecalimonas sp. Classification (GTDB taxonomy): domain Bacteria; phylum Bacillota; class Clostridia; order Lachnospirales; family Lachnospiraceae; genus Faecalimonas. The sequence continues at coordinate 9,268 of JAZSDK010000096.1, forward strand.
ACGGATGCGACAACAATTCAATATATGCAGAGGTATCGAAGTGGTCATAACGAGGCGGTCTTGAAAACCGTTTGTCCGAGAGGGCACGTGGGTTCGAATCCCACCCTCTGCGTTACAATAACCATCAAAGGGATTTGATGGTTTTTGTTTTGGAGAAGTACCCAAGAGGCTGAAGGGGCTCCCCTGGAAAGGGAGTAGGTCGTTAATAGCGGTGCGCGGGTTCAAATCCCGCCTTCTCCGTTTTTTTATGCCCAAAAACAACAATTAATGAGAGGTCAAGAGTATCATGAAAAAAATAAAGAGTTTTATGATTATGACGATGGGATGTATTCTTCTCGCAATCGGAGTTTACTTTTTTAAGATTCCGAATGGATTTGCAACCGGAGGCGTAACCGGTATTGGTACTGTCCTCGCGAAGATTACACCGTTTAGTGCAGGTACATGGATTTGGGGATTGTACGTATTGCTCTTACTCTTGGGATTTATTTTTCTGGGAAAAGGCAATGGAATTAAGACAGTATATTGCAGTATGTTATATTCTGCGATTACGTATGTTTTGGAGATTGTAGTACCATTAAGTGAACCTTTATCCAACCAA
>JAZSDK010000091.1:0-2443 GCA_045531155.1 Faecalimonas sp.
ATTTCCCAGGCTGCTTGAATCATATATCCAATATTTTGCAGCAAATGATATTTCGGTCTTTCCATAAGCCTGTCCCCCTTTAAAGCATATATAAGTTACAAAAACTTTAACATAATTATACAAATGAAAGCAAGAAAAAAATAGCCACACTGGAAATTCCTCCAGAATGGCCATTCTCATATTATCTTATCAACTTCTGTATCTTTTTACTCGTCTCCGTTCCTGCTACCTGTAAAAGTTCAAACAATAGAGACTCATAGGTTGTTACAATTGCACCCTCCTGACGTGCACGCTCAATAGCAACCTGCTTATCCGATTCCTTTCGGCTGGAAATGCAGTCAGCAACCAGCACCGGCACGAATCCTGCCGCCTTCAAATCAATCACCGTCTGAAGCACGCAGATATGGGCCTCAATTCCACACACAATAATATATTTTTTAGAAGAAATTTTGTCAGCCACACAGTCATAAGCCGTAAACGACAGTTTGTCCGTGTAAACCGTATCCTCGACTGCATCTGTAATTTCCTTGACACTTGTTCCGAGTCCCTTTGTATACTGTTGTGTAATATACATCGGAATATCTAATATCTTAAGCCCTTTTATTAAAATCTCAGAATTGTGAATCAACTGTTCCTTTTCATTCATCACCGGAACCAATTTTTCCTGATAATCCACCACAATGGCTACGGTGTGTTCCCGTTCGATTCTCATATACTATCCTCCGTCTATTTTAAATCAAGTTGTACCGGGCAGTGGTCAGAGCCCATCACATCGGTTAAAATCTTAGCATCTTCCAATCTGTCCTTCAAACACTCTGATACACAGAAGTAGTCAATTCTCCACCCTGCATTCTTTGCTCGTGAATTAAAACGATAAGACCACCATGAATAAGCGCCTTCCACATCCGGATAAAAATATCGGAAGGTGTCAATAAAGCCTGTCGCTAACACCTCACCAAACTTTCCACGTTCTTCATCTGTAAACCCTGCATTTTTGCGATTAGTCTTAGGATTTTTAAGGTCAATTTCTTGGTGTGCCACATTTAAATCGCCGCAGAAAATGACGCCCTTCTTTTCTTCCAGTTTCTTTAAATACGCAAGGAAATCCGTTTCCCACTGCATACGATAATCCAATCTCTTAAGCTCGTCCTGTGAATTTGGTGTATAAACAGTCACCATGTAGAAATCCTCAAATTCTAAGGTAATCACACGCCCCTCATGGTCGTGCTCCTCTATCCCAATACCATACTGCACAGAAATTGGCGCCTGCTTTGTAAAAATAGCAGTGCCCGAATATCCCTTTTTCTCTGCGTAGTTCCAATACTGATGGTAGCCCTCTAATTCCAATTCCAGTTGGCCTTCCTGCATCTTACTTTCCTGAATACAGAAAATGTCGGCGTCCACTTCTTTAAAGAAATCCAAGAAGCCTTTCTGCACACAGGCACGAATTCCATTTACATTCCACGAAATTAACTTCATCTATATGCTCCTTATTTTTCCAATATCTTTTTAATCTCAGCCATAAATGTATTTACATCCTTAAACTCACGATAAATAGACGCAAATCTTACATAGGCAACTTCATCCAACTCTTTCAGTTTTTCCATAACAATTTCACCAATCACACTGGTTGGAATCTCTTTTTCTTCACGGCTAAAAATTTCTGCCTCAATCTTTTCGATTGTCTTCTGGATATCTACCGCTGAGATTGGACGTTTGTAGCACGCACTCAAAATACCACTCTCGATTTTAGAGCGATCATATTGCTCACGGTTATTGTCCTTTTTAATTACAATAAGCGGAATTGTCTCTACCTTTTCATACGTGGTAAAACGTTTTCCACACTCATCACAGCAACGTCTTCTACGGATAGAACTTCCATCCTCTGCCGGTCTTGAATCTATAACTCTTGTATCTGTTGCACTACAATATGGACATTTCATTTTTGTCATCCTCCTGGTAAATATAAATCTACCTTTGTATTCTAACAGAAATGTTTTACTATTTGCAACCTTTCAAGCATTTTTCCTCGCTAATTTCTACCATAATAAAGTCTTCGCCAATCTTTTTGATACAATCAAACGGAATTACAAACTCACAGTCACTCCCAAAGATGCCACAGAACTTCGTGTGCTCTGGCACAACAAGTGCTTGTATACAGCCATCACATAGGTCAAAAATCAAGTCTTCCACGCATCCCAGTCGTTTGCAAGTACATAAGTTTATCACTTCTTTTTCACGAAGCTCACAAAGTCTCATAGAATCACCTGTTTTTACTTCTTATAATCCACTATATGCTGAAAGACTTGTCATCTCCACTCCATCCACCCTCCACTTTTCACATTTTTTTCACACTTCTTTCACAGTTCGTTTATCTTTGAGTTTTATGATTTGTACAGTAGAAAAATTTACCACAAGGAGATATGCTCATGTCATATCAAAC
>JAZSDK010000141.1:0-3035 GCA_045531155.1 Faecalimonas sp.
GATTGCAAAATTTGCACCTTCTGAGATTATATGCAATGAATCACTTTTGGTGAGTGGCATTGATTTAGATGATTTAAAGAATCGTTTAGGAATTGCAGTATATGCATTGGATAGCTGGTATTTTGATGATGCCATGTGCGAGAAATCATTAAAAGAACATTTTAAAGTGGCATCCTTAGAAGGACTGGGGCTTTCTGATTACAATTGCGGAATGATTTCTGCTGGTTCTCTGTTACAGTACCTTTATGAAACGCAAAAAAATTCCTTGGCACATTTATCTCATATAAGTTGTTATACAACAGGAAAATACATGCTTCTTGACAGCTCATCCAGAAGAAACTTAGAGCTTTGTGAGACATTGCGCGAAAAACAAAAACGTGGCTCACTTCTTTGGGTATTAGACAAGACAAAAACTGCCATGGGCGCACGTATGTTACGCAGTTTCGTGGAACAACCGTTAATTGATAAGAATGAAATTATCAAGCGCTTGGATGCGGTTTCTGAACTAAAAGACAATGCCATTTGCCGAGAAGAAATTCGTGAATATCTGACACCGGTTTATGATTTGGAACGTTTAATCAGTAAGGTTACATATCAGTCAGCCAATCCAAGGGATATGATTGCATTTCGTAGTTCCATGGAAATGCTGCCTCACATCAAATGTATCCTTGGCGACATGGAGACGCCGCTATTAAAAGAATTATATGATAGTTTGGATAGCTTAGATGAACTCTGTGCGTTGATTCGTTGTTCTATTCAAGAAGAGCCACCTCTTGCAATGAAAGAAGGCGGTATCATCAAAGAAGGTTATAACGAGATGGTTGACCAGCTTCGTAATGCAAAAGTAGAAGGAAAAACATGGTTAGCAGAGTTAGAAGCTGAAGAACGTGAAAAAACAGGAATTAAAAACCTAAAAATTAAATATAACAAAGTATTTGGATATTATTTGGAGGTAACCAATTCATATAAGGATTTGGTGCCGGATTACTATTCCAGAAAACAGACACTTGCCAATGCGGAGCGATATATCATACCACGTTTGAAGGAATTAGAAGATATGATTCTCGGCGCTGAGGACAAGCTGTACGCATTAGAGTATGAATTATTCTGTGAAGTAAGAGAACGGATTGCTGCTGAGATTCTGAGAGTTCAAAGAACTGCAAAAGCAATCGCACAGATTGATGTGCTGTCATCCCTTGCGCTTGTGGCTGAACGCAACAATTATGTGAGACCGGCCATCAATGAAAAAGGTGTGATTGACATCAAAAACGGGCGTCATCCGGTGGTTGAAAAAATGATTCCAAACGATATGTTTATTGCAAACGATACCTATCTGGATGACAAGAAAAACCGTGTATCCATTATCACCGGTCCGAACATGGCTGGTAAATCGACCTACATGCGTCAGACGGCATTGATTGTTTTATTGGCACAGATTGGTTCTTTTGTACCTGCGGAAAGCGCGAATATCGGTATCGTGGACCGCATCTTTACTCGTGTAGGTGCTTCGGATGATTTGGCATCCGGACAAAGTACTTTTATGGTTGAGATGACAGAGGTTGCAAACATTCTTCGTAACGCAACCAATAAGAGTCTTTTGATTTTGGATGAAATTGGACGCGGCACCAGTACCTTTGACGGTCTTAGTATTGCATGGGCCGTGGTAGAACATATCAGTAACAAGAAGATTCTTGGTGCAAAGACCTTATTTGCAACCCATTACCATGAGTTGACGGAATTGGAAGGTAAAATCGAAAGTGTAAACAATTACTGTATTGCCGTGAAAGAACAGGGTGATGACATCGTATTCTTGCGTAAGATTGTAAAAGGCGGTGCAGATAAGAGCTACGGTATTCAAGTTGCAAAGCTTGCCGGCGTTCCGGAATCCGTTATAACCAGAGCTAAAGAGATCGTAAATGAATTAGTGGATGTGGATATTACTAATCGCATCCGCGACATTTCCGTACAAAGCTCTGATACATCTAAAAAAGCAAAACGATATGACGAAGTGGACTTAGCACAGATGTCCTTGTTTGACACAGTTAAGGATGATGATGTTTTAGAGGAATTAAAGCAAATCGATGTCAGTAATCTGACACCGATGGATGCGTTAAATACCATTTTCCGTTTACAAAACAAACTAAAAAACAGGTGGTAAATTAAAGGAGTATTATGGCGAAAATTCAAGTTTTAGATCAAATCACAATTGATAAAATTGCAGCGGGTGAAGTAATTGAAAGACCCGCATCGATTGTCAAAGAATTAGTAGAAAACGCAATTGATGCAGGAGCAAGCGCTGTAACGGTTGAAATCAAAGAAGGTGGCATTTCCTTTATTCGTATCACAGACAATGGCTGTGGAATTCCAAGAGAAGAAGTGCCACTGGCTTTTCTTCGCCATTCTACCAGTAAGATTCGAACTGTAGAAGATTTATCTACAGTTGCATCTTTGGGGTTCCGTGGCGAGGCATTGTCTAGTATTGCAGCTATTTCACAGGTTGAATTAATTACAAAGACAAGGGACTCCGTTCTTGGCACGCGCTATCTGATAGAGGGCGGCAAGGAAAAGAAAATCGAGGATGCAGGAGCAAAGGATGGCACTACATTTTTGATTCATCAAATGTTTTACAATACACCTGCCAGAAGAAAGTTTCTTAAAACAGCAATGACGGAAGCAAGTCATGTAAATGAATTGATGATTCGCCTTGCTTTATCTCATCCGGAAGTTTCCTTTGAGTTTATCAATAACGGGCAATCCAAATTACATACTTCAGGAAACGGAAGATTAAAAGACGTCATTTATCAGGTGTTTGGCCGAGAAGTAACACAGAATCTTTTGGAAGTAGACGAGGCAATTCCGGGATTAAAGGTAACTGGCTACATTGGGAAACCTCTCATTTCAAGAGGAAACCGCAATTATGAAAATTATTATATCAATGGACGCTATGTAAAAAGTAACATCATTGCAAAAGCAATTGAGGATGCATACAAAGATTTCACAATGCAGCATAAGTATCCATTTACGGTATTACATTT
>JAZSDK010000034.1:0-17722 GCA_045531155.1 Faecalimonas sp.
GAGGTGACCAACATGCAAAATCATTTAAAAGACCAAGTAAGCCCCTATTTGCTTCAACATGTGAACAATCCTGTGGATTGGTATCCGTGGGGAAAAGAAGCATTTGACAAGGCGAAAGCAGAAGATAAACCGATTTTTTTAAGTATTGGTTACAGTACCTGTCACTGGTGCCACGTTATGGCACACGAGAGCTTTGAAGACCAGGAAATTGCAGATATTTTGAATCAATATTTTATTTCCATAAAAGTAGACAAGGAGGAAAGGCCGGATATAGATAGTATCTATATGACCGTGTGTCAGGTGCTTACCGGAAGCGGTGGGTGGCCAACATCTGTTTTTTTAACACCGGAACAGAAACCTTTTTATGCGGGAACGTATTTTCCAAAGACCGCGCGTTATGGGAAAATGGGGTTTCGTGAACTCCTTTTGTCTATTCATAAAAACTGGCAAACAAACAGAAAGGTTTTACTAGAGTCTGCAAACCAGATCCTTGCCCTTATTAATGTGGGAGAAACAGCAGAGGGGGAAGCAGATAGAAAAATTCTGGATACGGCTTTGAAATATTACAAGCAAAGCTTTGATAAAAGATTTGGTGGATTTGGACGTGCACCTAAATTTCCTACAGCCCATAACCTGTTGTTTCTTATGACGCATTACGAAAAGAGCAGGGATGAAGATGCAATGAAAATGGTTAGCAAGACACTGCAACAAATGTATCGAGGTGGTATATTTGACCACGTTGGCGGAGGATTCTCCAGATATTCCACTGACCAATATTTTCTGGTGCCCCATTTTGAAAAAATGTTGTATGACAATGCATTGTTAATTATGGCATACTGCAGAGCATACAAGATTACAAATGAACCATTATATTTAAAGGTTGCTGAAAGAACGGCCACATATATTCTGCGGGAAATGACTTCGCCGGAAGGTGGATTTTACAGTGCACAGGATGCAGATAGTGAAGGTGTAGAAGGAAAATACTATGTGTTTGAACCAAAGGAAATTATTGATATCCTCGGGGAAGGAATAGGGGCTGCATTTAACAATAGTTTTGACATAACAAAGGAAGGAAATTTTGAAGGCAAAAGTATCCCAAATTTGTTGCAACATGAGAAAAGTGTTGAGGAATTTCAACCGTATCTGAAAGAGATTTATGAATACCGAAAGAAACGGTATGCTTTGCACTTGGATGATAAAATCTTGACATCATGGAATGCACTTATGATTGTGGCTATGTCCCAGTTGTACCGCGTCAGCAAGAAAGAGAAATATTTGAATGCAGCTGTAAAAGCGCAGGAGTTTATTGAGCATAAACTCTGCAAAGGGAATACACTTTTTGTCAGCTATCGAGACGGCAAGCACGGTGAGAACGGATTTCTGGATGAATATGCAAATGAGATTTTTGCGCTATTAGCGCTATATCAAGCTACGTTCTGTGAGGAATATCTGGAAAGAGCAAAATTATTCTGTGATAAGGTTCTTGGAGAGTTTCTGGATGAAAAACATGGTGGCTTCTTCTTATATGGCGATGAGAATGAGCAACTCATTATAAAGCCGAAAGCAAACAATGGTGGTGCAGTTCCAAGTGGAAATTCTCTGATGGCATATAATTTTGTTCAGTTTTATTATCTTACAGATGATACAAGATACTACGACCTTGCAAAGCGTCAATTGGATTATATGGCCAGTGAGGTAGGGCGTTATCCGACGGGCTATGCAATGTACCTGACGGCGTTGTCTGATTATATGGAAGCACCGGAGAAAATGACCATTGTGGTTAAAACAAAAGAGGAGCTAAAAGATTTGCCTACACGAATTCCATTGCATGTTCTATCGCATGCAGTAGCAGGGCCTACGAAAGAATATCCATTGAAAGATGACAAAACCACCTTTTATATATGTCGAGGACAAAGCTGTCAACCACCAACGAATGAATTGTAAATAATACAAAAGCAGTAAATTTGTAAAGAAGTTTACTGCTTTTGTATTGCAATTCTGGAAATATATGTTACAATAATAGTAATTATTACTGATATAAATTTGGAGGTAGGAATATGATTAATAAGAATGCATTTCGTAATATGTCGTATGGAGTTTATATTGTATCTACGTTAGATGGCGAAAGACCAACCGGATGTGTAGCCAACAGTGCTATGCAGATTACTTCAGAGCCGGCTACTATCGCTGTCAGCATCAACCATGATAACTATACTAATGCTTGTATTGAAAAGACGGGGAAATTTGCCATTTCCATTTTGACAGAACAATCAGATCCGGGATTAATTGGAACATTCGGTTTCCAATCAGGAAAAGATGTGAATAAGTTTGATGAAGTGGAAGCGTTACAAAAAGAAGGACTTTCTGTAGTTGCGGATGCATGCAGTTATCTGGTGTGCAAGGTAATTAATAAGATGGAGACAGCTACACACACCGTATTCTTGGGTGAAGTGATTGCATCAGATGTGCTCAAAGAGGAAGAGCCAATGACCTATGCATACTACCATAAAGTAGTAAAAGGAAAGAGCCCGAAGAATGCACCTACATACATTGCAGAAGAGGAACCTGTTCAAAAAGAGGAAAAATGGGTATGCAGTATCTGTGGATATGAGTACAGAGGAGAAATTCCGTTTGAAGAAGTACCGGAGCAATTCGTGTGCCCGGTTTGTAAACAGCCAAAATCGGTATTTATAAAGAAATAATAAAATTATTAGCACTCTCTCTTGACGAGTGCTAATTTTTATGTTATACCAAACATATAACAAGAAGATATGGGAGGTATTGGTATGAATATTAACAAATTTACTCAGAATTCATTACAAGCGGTACAAGCCATCGAGAAAGTTGCCTATGAGTATGGCAATCAGGAAATTGAACAAGAACATTTATTATATGCATTATTGACACAGGAGGACAGTCTTATTCTGAAACTGTTAGAAAAGATGAATATTCAGAAGGAGCTGTTTATTAATCGTGTGGAAGAAGGACTGCGTAAGCGCCCGAAGGTACAAGGCGGTCAGGTCTATATTGGCCAGGACCTTAACAAAGTCTTGATTCATGCAGAGGATGAAGCAAAACAGATGGGTGACGAATATGTATCTGTAGAGCATTTATTCTTGTCATTAGTGAAATATGCAAATAAGGAAATCAAAGCCATTTTCAAAGAATTTGCAATCACTCGTGAAACATTTTTACAGGTGCTTGCTACGGTGAGGGGCAATCAAAGGGTGACAAGTGATAATCCGGAAGCAACTTATGATACGTTAAATAAGTATGGACAGGATTTGGTAGAGCGTGCGAGGGAACAAAAGCTTGATCCGGTTATCGGGCGTGATGCAGAGATTCGCAACGTGATTCGGATTCTGTCAAGAAAGACCAAGAATAATCCGGTTTTAATCGGGGAGCCGGGTGTTGGTAAAACAGCAGCAGTAGAAGGATTAGCGCAACGTATTGTGCGAGGCGATGTTCCGGAAGCATTGAAAGATAAGAAGGTATTTGCTTTGGATATGGGAGCCTTGGTTGCCGGAGCAAAATACCGCGGGGAATTTGAAGAACGCCTCAAAGCTGTCTTGGAAGAAGTGAAAAACAGCGATGGAAATATTATTCTTTTCATCGATGAGCTTCATACCATAGTTGGAGCAGGAAAGACGGACGGCGCCATGGATGCAGGCAATATGTTGAAGCCAATGCTTGCACGTGGAGATCTCCATTGTATTGGAGCTACCACTTTAGACGAATACCGTCAGTATATCGAAAAGGATGCAGCCCTTGAACGACGTTTCCAACCTGTTATGGTAGATGAACCGACGGTGGAGGATGCGATTTCCATTCTTCGTGGATTGAAAGAACGATATGAAGTGTTCCACGGCGTGAAGATTACGGATGGGGCATTGGTAGCAGCTGCAACCCTGTCAAATCGTTATATTTCGGACAGATTTCTACCAGATAAGGCCATTGACCTTGTGGATGAAGCATGTGCACTCATTAAGACAGAATTAGATTCCATGCCGACGGAGTTGGATGAACTGCAGCGAAGAATTATGCAGTTGGAAATTGAAGAAGCGGCTCTGAAAAAAGAAGATGATCGTTTAAGTAAAGAGCGTTTGGAAAATCTGCAACAGGAGTTGGCAGAGCTTCGCGAAGAGTTTGCAGGGCAAAAAGCCCAGTGGGATAATGAAAAAAGTTCAGTAGAACGTTTGCAGAAAATCCGTGAAGAAATTGAACAGGTGAATCAGGAGATTCAGAAGGCGAAACAGACTTATAATCTGGAACGTGCAGCGGAACTTCAATATGGCAAACTTCCACAATTAACGAAACAGCTGGAGGAGGAAGAGGAAAAGTCAAGGGAACATGAAATGTCATTGGTTCATGAAAGTGTGACGGATGAAGAAATTGCGAAAATCATTTCTCGCTGGACAGGAATTCCGGTTTCTAAATTAAATGAGAGTGAGCGCAACAAAACCTTGCATTTGGATGAGGAGCTTCACAAGCGTGTTATTGGACAGGATGAGGGTGTTACTAAGGTGACAGAGGCAATTATCCGTTCCAAAGCAGGGATTAAAGATCCAAGTAAACCAATCGGTTCATTCTTATTCCTTGGACCTACCGGTGTGGGTAAGACAGAGCTTGCCAAAGCCTTAGCAGAAAGTCTGTTTGATGACGAGAGCAATATGGTCCGCATTGACATGAGTGAGTATATGGAGAAATATTCTGTATCCCGTCTTATTGGAGCACCTCCGGGATATGTGGGATATGACGAGGGTGGACAGCTTACAGAGGCTGTTCGCAGAAAACCATACTCAGTCGTGCTTTTCGATGAGGTGGAAAAAGCACATCCAGATGTATTTAATGTGTTGTTACAGGTGCTAGATGATGGGCGCATTACGGATTCCCAGGGTCGTACCGTAGACTTTAAAAATACGATACTCATTATGACCTCTAACATTGGTTCTTCTTATTTGCTGGAAGGAATTGATGCAAATGGAGAAATCAGTTCCGAAGCTGAAAGCATGGTCATGAACGAATTGCGTGCCCATTTCAGACCAGAGTTTTTGAATCGTCTGGATGAAACCATTATGTTCAAGCCACTTAGCAAGGCAGATGTGGGACAGATTATCGACTTACTTGTTCGTGATGTGAATAAACGTTTGGTGGAACGAGAGGTTTCCATAGAGTTGACTGACGCAGCAAAAGAATTCGTGGTGGAAGGCGGCTATGAGCCAATGTACGGCGCAAGACCTCTGAAAAGATATCTTCAAAAACATGTAGAAACTTTAGCTGCAAGACTGCTTTTGGAAGGAAATGTTGGCCGAGGAGATGTGATTGTGATTGATGTGACAGATGGTGCGTTAGATGCAAGCGTGAAGGCGTAATTGCTGTAATGTGCTGGTTTACGGTGCAAGGTTTGTAAGGGAGATTTGGCACCGTAAAAGTTTGGGTTTTCAATAATGTATATTTGAGATTTTACGGTGTGAGATTTGCGCAAATAATCTTGCACCGTAGTTTTATGCAAAATTTTCAATAAATTGGATGGGAATTAGAGGGATAAAGTAAAAAATTACGGTGTAGATAAGAAACTTTGTGTTCCACACCGTAAAAACGGAATTTCGTGATTTTTTTCAACGTTTTTTTACGGTACAAAATGTATGTTTGGAATTTAAAACCGTAAAATACTTATTTGTGTTAATTCGGGGTAATCCTAAAAGGAATTTTTATTTATTAATAAAGGAAAAAGTGTTAGAATATGAGAAGATACAAGATGTGATATCAGATAAGGAGACGAACATGGGAGAGATAATTTTTCATATTGATGTAAATTCTGCTTTCCTTAGTTGGACGGCGGTAGAACAACTGAAAAATGGGTTTGAGCAGGATATCAGAGAGATTCCTGCGATTATCGGCGGTGACCAAAAGTCACGTCACGGGATTGTGCTGGCTAAATCTGTCTCCGCGAAAAAATATGGTATCATAACAGGCGAACCGATTGTAAATGCCCTACGGAAGTGTTCTGAGATTCAGATGTTTCCGCCTAATCACCGGATGTACAGCGAATATAGTGCCAGATTAATGGAGTTTTTAAGGAGTTACACACCGGATATCGAGCAGGTCAGCGTTGATGAATGCTATATGGATTTCACTGGTATTGCGCATAAATTTTCATCGCCGTTTGCAGCAGCAAAAGAAATCAAAGATGCGGTATATGAGAAATTTGGCTTTACAGTAAACATTGGAATCTCAAGCAACCGTTTGCTCGCAAAAATGGCATCGGATTTTGAAAAGCCTAACAAGGTACATACCCTGTGGCCGGAAGAGATTCAAGTGAAAATGTGGCCATTGCCGGTGTCGGAGTTATATATGGCAGGGCGTTCCAGCGTGGAAGTGTTGCATAAATTAGAGATACGTACCATTGGTGAATTGGCAAAAGCCAATCCGGATTTGCTGGAACTACATTTAAAAAGTCACGGAAGAACCTTATGGGAGTTTGCAAATGGAAAAGGGGGCAATAAGGTTGTCCGCGACCATATAGAGAATAAGGGAATTGGAAATTCTACCACTCTACCAAAGGATTTGACCAGCGAGGAGAAGGCAAAGCCAATCCTTTTGAAATTGGCGGAAAAGGTGGCGGAACGTTTGCGCGGGGAAGGCCAACGCGCCCAGATGGTGAGTGTGGAGATTAAGTACAATACGTTTCAAAGCGTTTCCCATCAGAAGCAACTGTTGAAGGCAACTAGTAACGGTCAGGTCATTTATGAAAATGCGTGTGAACTTTTCCGGGAATTGTGGAACGGAGAGCCAATCCGTTTACTTGGAATACGCACATCGAAGTTGGTGGATGAAAAAGCGCCTGAGCAAATGAGCATTTTTGATTATCAGCAGGAGCTTGTGAGTGAAAACGATAGCACATATGCAAAGAGTGCATCGAGAAAGAATGAGAAGCATGCGAAACTCGACAAGACTATGGATGAGATTCGGAAAAAATATGGAAAAGATGCGATAAAAAGGGGCAATTTTTAATAAGTAGCATTTCTCTATGTTCTATGCTATACTATCCGCATAGTAATTTATCTGAAGCGAGGAATCAAAAAATGCTGATAAGTGAACGTATCTATAAATACATGGAAGAAAAGAAAATATCCCAGATAGAGTTTTCCAGAAAAACCGGAATAACACAGAGCACGGTTAGCGATTGGAGAAGAAAGGGGACTAATCCGTCTGCTGACAAAATTATGATTATTTGTGAAGTGCTTGGCATCACTCCGTATGAGCTTCTTTTAGATACAGATAATAAAAAAATGAAGGAATATAAAGATATTGACCATGTAGTGCTTAACAAAGATTCCAAAGAGTATGCGTTGATCGAGAATTATCAGAAGTTGGATTTAAATGCACAGAGACGTTTGGAAGGTTATATGAATGCTTTGATTGATATGAAATAATGAATTTTGAATTAGTGGTGTGTCTTAAACTTGACACACCATTGTTTTTGAGTTAATATAACGTATATACAATATTGAAAGGAGAAAACGTATGACAATTGAATATTTAAGAGAATTGCGAGAGAAAGAAAATATGAGTTATGAGATGATTGCAGAATTATCTGGGATTCCTTTGGAGATAGTGACCAAGATTTTTACGGGTGAGATAAAAGAACCGCAGTACATGTCGCTTCTGGCGATGGAACAAGTAATTGTCCGGAAGAAAAAGATACCATTTTATTATGATAAGGAGCAAGAACAACCCTGTTTGCTTCGTGAACAGGTAGCCTATAATTTTGATGCAAGAAGATATCTTGTAGACGATGTTAAACAATTATGTGCAGGTGTTCGTGTTGAGATAATTGATGGCAAATTACACACAATGAATACACCAAACCGTATGCATCAGTTTTTGTCTATGAATATCTCTGCAAGGATATTTAACCACATTGATAAGAATAACGGAAAATGTCATATTTATACCGCACCATTAGGAGTACGCCTGTTTTCTGATGACAAGACATGGGTGGAGCCAGATATTCTAGTTGTGTGCAAAAGAAAAGAGATACTGACGGAGCAAGGATGTGATGGTGCACCGGATTTCATTATTGAGATTGTATCCCCAAGCAATTCTTTTCATGATTATGTGAGGAAAATGATAAAGTACCAGCAAGCTGGTGTAAGAGAATATTGGATTGTGGATCCGAAAATAGAACGTGTTTCGGTTGCTTGCTTTGAAGACACCGAGAAAAATGCAGAATATAATTATAATGATATTATTCCATCTTATGTTTTAGAGGGATTTGAGATTCGGATAGCAGATTTTATTGATAAGTTTAAGGAATAAAAGTTTGCACATAAAAATGACTAGTGAAAAAAAGCTAGTCATTTTTTGTGCCTATTTTTATCAATCTGTTATGCATAACGAACATCAATGCCATCATGAAAAACAGATAAATCGGAAACAGTTTGATACTAATATGGTTTGCAATTAAACCAAATACTGCAGGGGCAAGCATGCTTCCTATGTATGCGCTTGCCATTTGTACCCCAACCACAGCCTGCGATTTTTCAGGACCAAAGTTTGTCGGTGTAGAGTGAATGACACATGGATATACCGGAGCGCACCCAAGCCCAATTACAATTAGTCCGAGCAAAGCAGACCAATGTCCAAATGGTAGTACCATAAGTACAATACCAATACCAATGAAAGAAAGTCCTAAACGAATCATCTGATTATCATTGAGCTTCATTGTAATAAAACCACTAATTCCACGTCCGACGGTAACTCCAATATAGAAAAGACTTGCAAAGCTTGCAGCCACTTCTACATCTACTCTGTGGTTTAAAACAAGATAACTACTTGCCCATAAACCAGCAGTTTGCTCCAAAGCACAGTATCCAAACATAACAAGCATAATAGATTTTGCTCCCCGAATCTGAAGGATTTCTTTTAGTGAAAGCACCTTGTTATTTGCAGTGTCCTGCACATTAATTTCAGAAATGTTCGATGGTGCAACACCTACCTTCTTCCAAAGTGGAAGACTGAATATAATAAACGCAGTCAGCACGAATTGAAGTATGGAAACGTATTGGTATCCCATATGCCAGTCGTTAGCATTAGACAGTGCATAAGTCATAATATAAGGGCTCACGCTTGCACCTAATCCCCACATACAGTGTAGCCAACTCATGTGTTTGCTTTCATAGTGAAGTGCAACATAGTTGTTGAGTGCTGCATCCACACCACCGGCACCGAGTCCATATGGGACGGCCCACATAACGAGCATCCAGTAAGAGGAGGAAGTTGAGAAACCAAATAAAGCAATGGCAGTCATAAGGACGCTCACAGCTGTTACCTTCCCTGGTCCTAATTTTTTAGTAACGCGATCACTTTGCAAACTGGAGATAATGGTTCCTGCAGAAATAATCATAGAAATAATTCCAGCATATGATACCGGGACATCAAACTCCGGATAAATAGTTGGCCATGCAGAACCAAGTAGAGAATCTGGTAATCCAAGGCTGATAAATGATAAACAGATGACAGCAAGTAACAGTTGAAACATTGCAGACAACTCCTATGTATAATCTTTGTTCTTAAATTCTAATTAAATATACATAAAAAAACAATTAAAATCAACGGATTTTTGCAAGATTTTTAAAAGTGTGCTATCATATAAATAACTATGTGGAAAAATAGGAGGCTTCTATTATGAAACTGACAAAATTATTGGAAAGATTAGATTACAAGGTACTGCAAGGCAGTGATGAGATAGAGATTACAGAGCTTACAAATGATTCGAGAAATGTGAAGAAAGGCAGTGTATTTGTCTGTATTACAGGTGCTGTAAGAGACGGTCATGATTTCGTGCAGGAGGTTGCAGAAAAAGGTGCGACAGCCGTAATCGTTGAGAAAGAGGTGGAAGCACCGGAGCACGTGACTGTGATTAAAGTAGAAGATACGAGATACGCATTGGCGCTTACATCAGCAGCATATTTTGGATATCCGGCAGAACAATTAAAGGTTATCGGTATTACTGGAACCAAAGGAAAGACCACTACGACCTATATGGTGAAGTCGATTCTCGAAGGTGTAGGACATAAAGTGGGGTTAATTGGAACCATTGAGGCAATTATTGGGGATGAGATTATTCCGGCAAAGAACACCACACCGGAATCCTTTACCATTCATCAATATTTCAGAAAAATGGTAGATGCGGGATGCGATGCAGTAGTAATGGAGGTTTCCTCACAGGGACTGATGCTTCACAGAACAGCAGGAATCCCCTTTGAAATCGGAATTTTTACAAACCTTGGAGAAGACCACATTGGTCCGAATGAGCATAAGGATTTTGAAGATTATAAGCGTTGCAAAGGTCTCTTATTCAAGCAATGTAAAATCGGGATTGCAAATGTAGACGATGCGAATTTTGAAGATGTATTTAAGGAAGCTACTTGTAAAATAGAAACTTTTGGGTTTTCAGAAAAAGCAGATTTACGTGCTAATGATGTAAAATTGGTGTCAAGTCCGGGACATCTGGGAGTGGCTTATCAGGCAAGCGGACTTTTGAATTTTGATGTGGAAATAGATATTCCAGGTACGTTTAGCGTGTACAATTCGCTGACTGCCATTGCCGTATGCAGACATTTTGATGTCCCTGTAGAAAAGATTGCTGAAGCTTTAAAGACTGCGAAAGTCAAAGGCCGCATTGAGATGGTGAAGGTGTCAGAAGACTTCACGTTGATGATTGACTATGCACACAATGCAATGAGTCTGGAAAGTCTGCTTACAACCTTGAAGGAATACAATCCGAAACGTCTGGTATGTCTTTTCGGATGCGGTGGCAATCGCGCAAAAGCAAGACGTTTTGAGATGGGAGAGGTATCGGGAAATCTGGCGGATTTAACCATTATCACCTCCGACAATCCGCGTTTTGAAGAACCTCAAGATATTATCAATGATATCAAAACAGGTATCAGTAAAACAAATGGAAAATATGTGGAAATCATTGATCGAAAGGAAGCCATTCGTTACGCAATTGACGAGGCACAGGTTGGTGATGTGATTGTGTTGGCAGGAAAAGGCCATGAGGATTATCAGGAAATCAAGGGCGTGAAATACGATATGGATGAGCGCGTTTTGATTGCCGAAGTGGTGGCAGAAAGCAAACGAGAAAATTTGACTCGATAAGATACATTTATGAAAAGGAGCAGTACCCATGTACGCGAAGGTTATCGTAGATATTGTTCATGAACAACTGGATAAAGTATTCGAGTACCACATTCCTTCTGATTTAGAAGGGGTGTTAAAGGTGGGCATGGAAGTCGTTGCACCTTTTGGAAATGGCAACCGAGAGATTAGCGGTTACATTGTAGAAATCAGTGAGTCCTGTGAGTTCGACCCTAACAAAGTCAAGGATATTCTTAGGCCGGCGACAAAGCGTAATGCCATTGAGGAAAATTTGATTGCGTTGGCAGCCTGGATGAAGGAACACTACGGTGGAACCATGATTCAGGCATTAAAGACAGTTCTGCCTGTAAAAAAGGAAACAGTGATACGCGAGAAGCGATATGTCCGTTTGCTCCTTGATGAAGAAGCGGGGAGGGCAAAATTAGCAGAATTCTTAAGTGATTTGCGCATGAAATCCAGAGCAAGAGTTATGGCAGCGCTTCTGGAGAATCAGGTGTTAGAGCAGGAATTCATTATAAAGAAACTAAACGTTTCAAAATCCGTGATTGATGCGCTAGATAAACAGGGTGTAGTAAGGATTGAATCCGAGCAGGTTTTTCGTAATCCAATTAAGGAAAGTAAGGCTGCATGGGAGCCAATTGAATATAATGAAGAACAACAGAATGCCATTGACCGTTTTCGTGAAGACTATTTAAAAGGAGAAAAGAAAACCTATCTTTTGTATGGTGTAACCGGAAGTGGCAAGACGGAAGTATATATGGAAATGATTGCTCGTGTGCTTCGTGATGGAAAGCAGGCAATTGTGTTAATTCCGGAAATTGCATTGACCTATCAGACGGTTATGCGTTTTTATCGAAGATTTGGCAATCGAATTTCTATCTTGAATTCGAGAATGACAGATGGGGAACGCTACGACCAGATGATGCGTGCCAAAGAGGGCGCAATCGACATTATGATTGGACCACGTTCTGCATTATTTACCCCATTTCCTAACTTGGGATTGATTGTCATAGATGAGGAGCATGAGCATACTTATAAAAGTGAGCAGATACCAAGATATCATGCACGGGAAACTGCAATCAAACGAGCAGAATTAGAGGGTGCAAGCGTGGTGCTTGGCTCAGCGACTCCGTCATTGGAAAGTTTTTATCGGGTACAGTGCGGAGAATATGAAATGTTTACGCTGAAGGAACGTTCCCAAAAACAAAGCCTGCCGGAAGTCTATACCGTGGATATGCGGCAAGAATTAAAAGCAGGCAATCGTTCCATTTTAAGTGATAAATTGCGAGAACTGATGCAAGACCGTTTAGATAAAAAACAGCAGATGATGTTATTTATCAACCGCAGAGGGTATGCAGGATTTATCTCTTGCCGTTCCTGTGGTTATGTGGCAAAATGTTCTCATTGTGATGTATCTTTGACATCACATCGAGGTGGCAAATTGGTTTGCCATTATTGTGGTTATGAAGAGAGAGCGTATGAGGTTTGTCCGGAGTGTGGCTCTAAACACATTGGTGGCTTCCGGGCAGGTACGCAGCAGATAGAGGATTTGGTAAAAGCAGAATTCCCGCAGGCAAGAGTGTTGCGTATGGATATGGATACCACCAGGGAGAAGGACGGTTTTGAAAAGATTTTAGAGGCCTTTGCAAATGGTGATGCCGATATCTTGATTGGAACCCAGATGATTGTGAAGGGACATGATTTTCCAAATGTCACTTTGGTGGGCGTGTTGGCGGCAGATTTATCCTTGTACGCAGATGATTACCGTGCTGGTGAAAGAACCTTCCAGCTACTCGCACAGGCAGCCGGACGGGCAGGAAGAGGCACCGAAAAGGGAGAGGTTGTCATACAAACCTACAGTCCGGATCACTATGCGATTGAAACCGCGGCAAAGCAGGATTACGAGGCGTTTTATGAGGAAGAGATTTCTTATCGAAAACTGATGGGTTATCCGCCGGTAGACCAACTGTTGGCAGTTTTGGCAGAAGGTGAGGATGAGGAACTTCTTGAAACAGCCTGCTCTTATTTGAAAAAATATGCAGAGAGGGTGGGCAAACAGGAAGTGCATGTCATCGGTCCGGCAAGTCCATATGTCGGTAAGGTGAACAACGTGCATCGAAGGGTTTTGTATTTCAAACATTCCAAATATGAGATGCTAACCTTGATGAAAGATAAATTAGAGCAATATATTGAAGTAAATGCAGGGTTTAAGAAGCTCCGCATACAGTTTGATTTTAACCCAATGAATATATTTTAAAGGAGACTGAAAAAAATGGCGATTAGAGAAATTCGAACAATGGGTGATGAAGTACTGACGAAGGTATGTAAAGAGGTAAAGATGATGACACCTCGCACCGCAATTCTCATCGAGGATATGATGGATACCATGTATGAAGCGCAGGGTGTTGGTCTTGCGGCGCCACAGGTTGGAGTACTACGTAGAATTGTAGTGATTGATGTTGGAGAAGGTCCAATCATCTTAATCAATCCTGAGATTTTAGAAACCAGCGGTGAACAGACCGGAGACGAAGGATGCTTAAGCGTTCCTGGAAAGGCTGGCTGCGTCACTCGTCCAAATTATGTAAAAGTAAAAGCTTTGAATGAAAATATGAAAGAAGTTGTATATGAGGGCGAAGGTTTGCTTGCAAGAGCCTTTTGTCATGAGATTGACCATTTAGACGGACATTTATACGTGGAAAAAGTGGAAGGAGAAATTCACGATGTAACGTATGAAGATGAGGAAATGGAAGAAGAATAAGGAGGAAGGCTAATGAAAGTAATTTTTATGGGAACTCCTGATTTTTCCGTGGGAACTTTGGAGGCTTTGGTAGAAGCAGGACATGAAGTGGTTCTTGCAGTGACTCAGCCGGACAAACCAAAAGGCAGAGGAAAAGAGATGCAGTTCACACCTGTTAAAGAGTGTGCACTGAAATATAACATTCCTGTATATCAACCAAGAAGGGTGAGAGAGCCGGAGTGTATCGAGGAGCTTCGGAAATATGAGGCAGATATAATGGTCGTTGTAGCGTTTGGGCAGATTTTACCAAAAGAGATTTTGGATATGTGCGAATATGGTTGTGTGAATGTACACGCATCCTTGCTTCCAAAATACCGTGGTGCAGCACCAATTCAATGGGCTATCATTGACGGAGAGGAAGTAACCGGAGTTACAACTATGCAGATGGATGAAGGTTTGGATACAGGAGATATGTTACTAAAAACCGAGATTCCGATGGACCGGGGGGAAACAGGAGGCAGCCTTCATGATAAGCTCTCAGAGGCAGGGGCAAAGCTCTGCGTTGAGACTTTAAAGGCTTTGGAAGAGAAAACAGTGACTCCGATTCCACAAGGAGAAACCACAACTGCATATGCAAAAATGTTGGATAAGCAGTTGGGAAATATTGACTGGAATAAGGACGCAAGGGTGATTGAGCGTTTGATTCGTGGTCTTTCACCTTGGCCAAGCGCCTATACAAATTGGAATGAGAAGGTAATGAAAATCTGGGATGCCTGTGCAATAGAAGAAGCCCCAAAAGCAGAAGGCGTAGCACCTGGAATGATTGTGAAAGTAGAAAAGGACGCATTTTACGTGCAGACAGGAGAAGGTTACCTAAAGGTATGTGAGCTTCAGATTCCTGGTAAGAAACGTATGGATGCGGGCGCATTTATGAGAGGGTATCAAGTCAGAGAAGGAGAGATTTTAGGCTAATGTTTTATCCATTTTATTTTGACCCAACATATTTTTTAGTATTAATTGGAGTAGTATTAAGTTTACTTGCATCGGGAAAGGTGAAAAGTACCTTTGCAAGATTTTCAAATGTGAGAAACAGCAGGGGAATTACCGGCGCAGAGGCAGCAGAGCAGGTGCTTCACAGAGCGGGAATTTACGATGTGAGAATTGAGCGTATTGCAGGAAATCTGACAGACCATTACGACCCAAGAAGTAAGGTGCTTCGTCTTTCGGATACAGTTTATGGAAGTACATCCGTGGCAGCCGTAGGGGTTGCAACTCATGAGTGCGGACATGCCATTCAGCATGCGAGAGGATACGCACCGTTAAAGCTTAGAAGCACTCTGGTACCTATTGCAAATTTTGGCGCAAAAATTGCATGGCCATTGATTTTAATTGGCTTACTGTTTACCAGTGAGTCCTCTAGCTTGTTTATCAATTTAGGAATTATTGCATTTTCGGGGGCAGTTTTATTTCAGCTTATTACACTGCCTGTAGAATTTAACGCATCGAATCGCGCCATCCGCATGATTGCAGATAGCGGTATGATGCATGGAGAAGAAATTGTGGCGGCGAGAAAGGTATTAAATGCAGCAGCTCTTACTTATGTTGCAAGTGCCGCAACTGCGATTTTGCAGCTCCTTCGAATCATCCTTTTAACAGGAGGCAGAAGACGGAATGACTAGGGAACTAGTGCTTGGAATATTATTGGAAGTGACGCGCGATGGGGAATATAGCCACATTGCGCTTCGCAATGTCTTAAATAAATATCAATATCTGGACAAGAAAGAGCGCGCATTTATTACGAGGGTGACGGAAGGGACCTTGGAGCATATGATTGAGTTGGATTATATTATCAATCAGTTTTCAACAGTCAAGGTAAATAAGATGAAACCGGTCATCCGCAATATTTTAAGAAGCGCGGTTTATCAATTGAAGTACATGGACAGTATTCCGAATTCGGCGGCCTGCAATGAGGCAGTAAAGCTGGCGACAAAGAAGGGATTTTCTAACTTAAAAGGTTTTGTAAACGGGGTACTCCGCAATATTGAGCGCAATCTGGAAACGATTACATATCCGGAAGAGACGAATTTGACAGAATATTTGCATATCAAATATTCCATGCCGGAGTGGATTTTAGAGCAGTGGCTGTCAAAATACGACAGAGAAACAGTTGAGACCATGCTGGAGGATTTCCAGAAGGAAAAACCAACTACCATTCGTTGCAATCTGAATCAAATGTCCAAGGGGCAACTAATGGAGGAACTGAAGGCGGAAGGGGTACAAGTGGAGGAGCATCCATATTTGCCTTATGCGCTTCAGATATCGGGTTATGATTATCTTGCAGATTTGAAGACATTTCAGCAGGGTGCTTTTTATGTACAGGATATCAGTTCTATGCTGGTATCCCATATTGCAGAGCCCAAAGAAGGGGATTTTTGTATTGATGTCTGCGCGGCACCTGGTGGTAAGGCACTTCATATGGCGGAACTTTTGCAGGGGACGGGGCATGTGGAAGCCAGAGATTTGACGGATTACAAAGTAAATTTAATTCAAGAAAATATTGTGCGCTCTGGCATGAATAATATAGAAGCAGTGCGCTGGGATGCGACGGTTTTAGATGAAGCATCGGTAGAAAAGGCAGATATTGTAATTGCAGATTTGCCATGCTCCGGTCTTGGCGTTCTTGGAAAGAAGACCGATTTAAAGTACAAAATGACAGAGCAGACACAAGGGGAGCTTGTGAAACTGCAACGGAAGATTTTATCAACGGTAAAGCAGTATGTAAAACCGGGCGGCACTTTGGTTTACAGCACCTGTACCATTCACGAGGGAGAGAATATGGGAAATGTGGAGTGGTTTCTTTCGGAAAACACAGATTTTGAACTTGTCTCAATTGAAGGAAAGTTATGCGATGATTTGAAGGCAAGTGTGGAGAAGCAAGGTTGCTTACAACTGCTCCCAGGTGTGCATGAAAGTGACGGATTTTTTATTGCGAAATTTAAGAAGGTGAAACATGGATAAAAAAGACATTCGTTCTTTATCATTAGGCGAATTGAAAATAGAAATGGATAGCATAGGTGAGAAAGCATTCCGTGCGAAGCAGGTATATGAATGGCTGCATACAAAACTTGCAGATTCCTTTGGAGAGATGACCAATCTTTCCAAAGATTTGCGGGAGAAACTGGATGCCAAATACTGTATTCCTAGTGTGAAAATGTTGGAGCGCCAGGTTTCGAAGCTGGATGGGACCAATAAGTTTCTCTTCCAATTGGAGGATGGAAATGTGGTGGAAAGTGTATTGATGCGGTACAAGCATGGAAATTCTGTGTGCATTTCCTCACAGGTTGGTTGCAGAATGGGATGCAAATTCTGCGCTTCAACGATTGGCGGACTGGAAAGGAACTTGCTTTCGTCAGAGATGCTTGGACAGATTTACCAGATTCAGAAAATCTCAGGGGAGCGCGTTTCCAATATTGTGATTATGGGAACAGGCGAACCGCTGGATAACTATGATAATTTTGTTCGCTTTATCCGTTTGGTGACCGATGAAAATGGACTGAATATCAGTCAGAGAAATATTACGGTATCTACCTGCGGCATTGTTCCGAATATGAAGCGACTGGCAGAGGAAGGATTCCAAATTACACTGGCGTTATCATTACACGGCTCTACTCAGGAAAAGCGTAAAACATTGATGCCGATTGCAAATAAATATGAGCTTTCCGAAGTGTTGGATGCATGTGACTATTATTTTGAAAAGACAGGGCGGAGAATCTCCTTTGAATACAGCCTTGTGCAAGGGGTAAATGACAGGGATGA
>JAZSDK010000046.1:0-5999 GCA_045531155.1 Faecalimonas sp.
TATACAACAGCAGGACAAGGGGGCGCACATTTTGGATGTAAATGTGGGTCTTCCGGATATTGATGAGGTATCTATGATGAAGGAAGTGGTGACAGAGATTCAAAGCATCGTGAATTTGCCACTTCAAATTGATACCGTAAATGAAAAAGCATTAGAAGAAGCAATGCGTATTTACAACGGGAAGCCGATGGTTAATTCCGTGAGTGGCAAGCAGGAATCTATGGATGCTGTTTTTCCACTGATTCAAAAATATGGTGGTGTGGTTGTTGGGCTAACGCTGGATGAAAACGGTATACCGGAAACGGCAGAAGGCCGTGTTGCTATTGCGGGTAAAATAATAGAAGAGGCAAAGAAATACGGAATAGATAAAAAAGATATTGTAATTGATGTACTTACAATGACCATTAGCTCTGAACCAAATGGAGCGAGGGTAACCTTGGAAGCACTGGAAAAGGTGCGTGAAATTTATGGCGTACAAACGGTGCTTGGTGTGTCAAATATATCATTTGGTCTGCCGAATCGCTCGATTATTAATGCAAACTTTTATAACATGGCAATGCAAAGCGGACTTAGCAGTGCGATTATTAATCCATCCTCTGAGACAATGATGAATGCATATTATTCGTATTGCGCGTTGATGGGATATGATGAAAATTGTCAAACCTATATTGAAAACTGTGGTCAAAAGCAGGAAATAAAGGCAGGTGCTACAAGCAGTAGCGAAGTAACATTAAAGATGGCAATTGAAAAGGGGCTTAAAGATGAGGCAACAGTACTTGCAAAAGAGTTGATAAAAGAACAAAAGCCGTTAGATGTTATTCAGCAACATCTTATACCTGCCATGGACTTAGTAGGCAAGGGATTTGAAAGTGGAGTGGTGTTTTTACCACAGCTTTTGATGAGTGCGGAAGCGGCAAAACAAGCTTTTGAAGTACTAAAAGAGCAGTTGTCTGCTAAAGGAGAAACCAGCCTGAAAAAGGAGAAAATTATTCTCGCCACGGTTAAAGGAGATATTCACGATATTGGTAAAAATATTGTGAAAGTATTGCTGGAAAATTACAACTTTCAAGTGATTGATTTGGGCAAGGATGTGCCACCGAAAACCATTGTGGAAATTGCTAAAAAAGAGAATGTGCAGTTGGTTGGATTAAGTGCCTTGATGACAACAACGGTTATTAGTATGGAAAAAACAATAAAACTATTGCGTAAACAGCTTCCAACGTGTAAAGTAATGGTTGGCGGTGCAGTCTTGAACCAGGAATATGCCGATATGATTGATGCAGATTTCTATGGAAAGGATGCAATGCAGAGCGTATACTATGCGCAAAGTATATTTGAGACGAACTAAGGAGAAGGCGAATGAGAGGGATAGAAACACCGATCACAAAGGTACGAAGACAAGTTTTTGAGGAAGTGGCTAGAATTGCATTCAATTCCACATCTCAAAGTATGAATGATGATATTGAAGCAGTACCGTATAAAATCGTGAATGAGGATACAGAATTATACCGTGAAAGCATATACCAGTCACGTGAAATCGTAAGGGAACGTGTACGTTTAGCAATGGGAATGTCACTGCGACCAGAAGACAGAATGGTCCATTTGACAGCAGGAATAGAAGAAAGTAATATTTCAGAAAAATATTATGAACCGCCGTTGATGCAGGTTATTCCATCCGCATGTAATGCATGTGAGGAAAAGGGATATGAAGTAAGTGATATGTGTAAGGGGTGTGTTGCACATCCTTGTAGACAGGTTTGTCCGGTGGGGGCGATCTCCATTGTAAAGAATAAGTCCTATATAGACCAAAGTAAATGTATTAAATGTGGAAAATGTAAAGCAATTTGTCCATATGATGCGATTTCCAAAAAGGTAAGACCTTGCCAGAAGGCTTGTGGAGTCGGAGCGATTAAATCTGACAAATTAGGTCGTGCATATATTGATAATGATAAATGTGTATCCTGTGGTCAATGTATGGTGAGTTGTCCGTTTGGAGCCATTTCAGATAAGTCACAGGTGTTCCAATTGTGTCGTGCCTTAAAAGAGGGACACGAGATTATTGCAGAAATTGCACCTGCATTTGTAGGGCAATTCGGACCAAATATTACACCAAGAAATATTAAGGCTGCATTACAGGAACTTGGATTTTCGGAAGTATATGAAACTGCGCTTGGAGCTGATATCGGTGCCATTGCAGAAGCACATCATTATGTGGAAAAGGTTGTGACAGGGGAATTACCATTCTTGTTGACCTCCTGTTGTCCGGCATGGTCTGTACTTGCGAAGAAATATTTCCCGGATTTAGCGGATAAGGTATCTCAGGAACTGACACCAATGGTTGCCACTGCAAGAACCATTAAACAAGAGCATCCAAATGCAAAGGTTGTGTTTATCGGACCTTGCGCATCTAAGAAATTAGAGGCTTCTCGTCGTAGCGTGCGAAGCGATGTTGATTTTGTAATCACATTTGAAGAATTACAAGGTATGTTTGATGCCAAAGATATTGATTTGTCAAAATTTGAGGCGGAGTCATCCTTCCATAATGCAACAGGGGCTGGACGAGGCTATGCGGTTGCAGGCGGAGTTGCCAGTGCCATTGAAAGATGTATCAACGAGTACTATCCTGGAACGGAAGTAAAGATTGAACATGCGGAAGGTCTTGCAGAGTGTAAGAAAATATTGACACTTGCAAAAGCAGGCAAGAAAAATGGATGCCTTATTGAAGGTATGGGATGTCCGGGTGGATGTGTTGCAGGGGCAGGAACCAACATTCCGATTGCAAAGGCACAGAAAGCATTGGCTGATTTTGTGAAAAATTCTAGCAAACCATTACCACCAAAAGAATTAGAAGAAATTGAATTGAAATAATAATTGTGTTATAATAAAGTTTCAATTGGAGGTATTTATGACATTTTTAGTAGCATTATTTCAAACATTATTTAAAATGATTGTGATTGCGGCAGTTGCCTTTGGAGGTATTCTGCTTGGAAAATACTTACGCAAGAAAAAAGATGAAAAGGATGAAGAGTAAAATGAAACAATATGGAGTAAATGAATTGCGAAAAATGTTTTTGGATTTCTTTGAAAGCAAAGAACATCTTGCAATGAAAAGTTTTTCGTTAGTTCCACATAATGACAACAGCTTATTATTAATCAACTCTGGTATGGCTCCGTTAAAACCATACTTTACAGGTGCAGAGATTCCACCTAGAAAGAGAGTGACAACTTGCCAGAAATGTATCCGTACAGGTGATATTGAAAATGTTGGTAAAACAGCACGTCACGGTACATTCTTTGAAATGCTTGGTAACTTCTCCTTTGGAGATTATTTTAAAAGAGAAGCCATTGCTTGGTCATGGGAATTTTTGACAGAAGTAGTAGGATTAGATCCAGAAAGATTGTATCCATCTGTATATGTGGATGACCAGGAAGCCTTCGACATCTGGAATAAAGAGATGGGGATTGCGCCAGAAAGAATTTTTAAATTCGGAAAAGCAGATAACTTCTGGGAACACGGTTCAGGCCCATGTGGTCCATGTTCAGAGATTTATTATGACCGTGGGGAAAAATATGGCTGTGGCAAACCGGACTGTACCGTAGGATGCGACTGTGACCGTTACATGGAAGTATGGAACAACGTATTTACACAGTTTGATAACGATGGAAAAGGAAATTATACAGAATTAGAGCAGAAGAACATTGATACAGGTATGGGACTTGAAAGGCTTGCATCTGTTGTTCAGGATGTAGATTCTATTTTCGATGTTGATACCATTCGTGCACTTCGCGACAAGGTTTGCGAATTTGCAAATGTGGTTTATAAAACAGATGAGAATAAAGACGTATCTATCCGTTTGATTACGGACCATAGCCGTTCAGCAACCTTTATGATTTCTGATGGTATTATGCCTACAAACGAAGGACGCGGCTATGTGCTTCGCCGTTTGATTCGTCGTGCAGCACGTCACGGACGTCTTCTTGGAATTGACGGCAAATTCTTGGCAAAATTAAGTGAAACAGTTATTGAAGGTTCCAAAGACGGTTATCCGGAATTGGATGAAAAGAGAGAATTTATCTTTAAGGTATTAACACAAGAAGAAGATAAATTTAATAAAACAATTGACCAAGGTCTTAGCATTTTGGCATCTATGCAGGAAGAATTAAAAGCAGAAGGTAAAACTACACTATCAGGAGCAGATGCATTTAAATTGTATGATACTTATGGATTCCCGTTAGATTTAACAAAGGAAATCTTAGAGGAAGCAGGTTTCTCTATTGACGAAGCTGGATTTAAGGCAGCAATGGAAGAACAGAGAGTAAAAGCTCGTACTGCACGTAAGGTAACAAACTACATGGGTGCAGATGCAACTGTTTACGATGAAATTGATGCGGCTGTTACGAGTGTGTTCGTTGGCTATGACAAATTGGTACATGATTCTAAGATTAGCGTACTTACCACAGAAACAGAGCTTGTGGAAGCGGTTACAGAAGGTGAAAACGCAACCATTTTCGTAGATGAAACACCATTCTATGCGACTATGGGTGGACAACAAGGTGATACAGGTATTATCAAGCTTGCTGATGCAGAATTTGTTGTAACAGATACCATCAAATTATTAGGTGGTAAAGTTGGACATGTAGGTAAAGTGACAAAGGGCATGTTTAAAGTAGGTGACGTAGTGACTTTAGAAGTGGCTGCGAAGGAAAGAGCAAACACATGTGGAAACCACAGTGCGACACACTTACTTCAAAAGGCACTTAAAAATGTACTTGGCTCACACGTAGAACAGAAAGGTTCTCTTGTTACACCGGACAGACTCCGTTTTGACTTTGCACATTTTTCTGCAATGACTGCAGAAGAAATAGCAAAGGTTGAAGAAATTGTAAATGCAGAGATTGCAAAGAATAAACCGGTTGTAACTGAGGTTATGAATATCGAAGCAGCGAAGGCATCTGGTGCAATGGCACTCTTTGGTGAAAAATACGAAGAAGATGTTCGTGTAGTATCTATGGGAGATTTCTCAAAAGAACTTTGCGGTGGTACACACGTAGCAAATACAGGAAGCATTGTTACCTTTAAGATTATCTCTGAAGGTGGTGTAGCTGCAGGCGTACGCCGTATTGAAGCGCTTACCGGCGATGCAGTATTTGCATACTACAAAGATATTGAAAAAACATTGGCGGAAGCTGCAAAAGCAGCAAAGTCAACACCAGCAAACTTAACCGATAAGATTGAACACATGCTTGTTGAAATCAAAGCATTGCAGAGTGAAATCGAATCCATGAAGAGCAAAGCTGCAAAAGAGGCTCTTGGGGATGTTATGGACGAGGTGAAAGAAGTAAAAGGTGTGAAGCTTCTTGCAACTGCTGTAGAAGGTGTTGATATGAACGGCCTTCGTGATTTGGGAGACCAACTCAAAGATAAATTAGGCGAAGGTGTGATTGTTATCGCATCCAACGCAGGAGATAAAGTAAATCTGATTGCAATGGCTACAGAGGGGGCTATGGCAAAAGGCGCACATGCCGGCAACTTAATCAAAGGAATTGCTGGTCTTGTAGGCGGTGGCGGCGGTGGTCGTCCGAACATGGCACAGGCTGGTGGAAAAAAACCGGCAGGAATTCCGGATGCAATTGCAAAAGCAGAAGAAGTTTTAGCAGAACAAATAATTTAATTTAAATTTGATGAAAATTTTTCCTGAGAAGTAGTTGACGAATGGGAAAAATATGCTATAATATCTTCTAGTGCAAAAAAAATACCCGTACAGTCGTATGACGCACAATATAGGGCTGGAGGGGAGGTTAGGTGTGAGACTATGTCAAATGTAATCGTTAAAGAAAACGAAACGTTAGATAGCGCTTTACGCAGATTCAAAAGAAACTGTGCAAAAGCTGGTATTCAACAAGAAATTCGTAAAAGAGAACATTACGAAAAACCAAGCGTAAGACGTAAAAAGAAATCTGAAGCTGCTAGAAAACGTAAGTTTAACTAATATGTGCAA
>JAZSDK010000118.1:0-5137 GCA_045531155.1 Faecalimonas sp.
ACGAGGTAGATTATATGCGAAGAATTATGTGAAAAATGTCAAAATTGGTATGGTTAACCAATTGACAATTGCTGTAATTTTTATGTATAATAATTAATAATGTCGTAACATAGGGGAAGTTACATTATTAAGGGGAGAAAAGAATGAAAATTTTAGGGAGAAATGTAAGTAGAACTTGTCTAAGCATACTACTGGTCGTAGTATGCCTTATGACAAGTTTACTTTTTTTAGCGATAAGTGCTGATGCCAAGACTGTCATCCGGACAGGTACTGTTGAAGTTTCCAGCAGTCTAAATTTTCGAAGTGGTCCAGGGACCGATTATAGTGTAATTGGATATCTGAAAAACGGAGATTCGGGAGAAATTATAGGCGAAGATACAGCATCAAACGGTAAGTTATGGTATAAGATGAACATCAATGGAAAGACAGGATGGGCATCATCCAGTTATGTGAAGGTAACTGAAACAATTATAGAAGAAGATAAAGATTATGATGCATATTTGGCAGCACAAGGATTTCCGGAAAGCTACCGAGCACAGCTTCAGGCGTTGCATGCTAAATATCCAAATTGGAAATTTGAAGCCCAGATTACAAATTTGACTTGGGATGAAGTTATCAAAGGTGAAAGTGCTCTTGGAAAAAACCTGGTACATAATAGTGCGGATTCCTCTTGGAAGTCAACACAAACCGGTGCATATGACTGGGAGAAAAATGAGTGGAAGGAATTTGATTCTGGCGGATGGGTTGCAGCATCAACAGAGATTATTCAGTATTATATGGACCCGAGAAACTTCTTGGACAGCACAAATATTTTCCAGTTTATTAAACAAAGTTATAATGCTTCGGCGTTAAATGCAACACAGCTTGCTCAAAAGAAAGCTGACCTGACAAACATGGTTAAGGGTACATATCTTGCTGGTGCTTGTGATGGAAGTACCTATGTAGATGTGATTATGAATGTGGCTGCAAGCACAAAGGTCTGTCCATTTACTCTGGCATCCATGATGATTCAAGAGCAAGGTACAGACGGAAGTGGAAGAAGTATATCAGGTACTGTATCAGGTTATGAAGGATATTATAATTACTTAAATATAGGCGCATATAAAACAGATAGATTCTCGTCAGCGGTAGTTCGAGGACTGTGGTATGCAAAGGGTGGAGATGACAATTCCACAACATATGGAAGACCGTGGAATACCAGAACAAAGGCAATTACAGGTGGTGCTTTGTACTACGGAAACAATTTTGTGAACGTGGGACAAGATACCTTGTATCTGAAAAAATTTAATGTACAGGGGTCCAATCTTTACGGGCATCAATACATGACAAATGTAGCTGGCGCGGCAAGCGAAGGTGTTCATATGTCAAAAGCATATGATGCAAAGGCAAGAGAAGCTGCTTTGATATTCAAGATTCCGGTATACAAAAATCTGCCGGCTACAGTGAGTGTCAAACCGAGTGGCAATGACAATCCGAACTACATGTTGAAGTCGTTGTCAGTAAGTGGATATAGCTTAACACCGACCTTCAGCATGTACGAAACATCTTATTCATTAATTGTACCGAATAGTGTTTCAAGTATTACAGTTAATGCCCAGGCGGCATCTTCAACAACCACAGTTTCGGGAACGGGAACAAAGAACCTGAATGTTGGAACAAATGCAATTACAGTGACAACAAAGGCGCAGAATGGCAGCACCAGAACTTATACGATTAGTGTTGTTCGTCAAGCGGCAAGTAACACAGGCGGAGGATCCAACAATGGTGGTGGCAACAATGGTGGAACTACAGTTGTAACTCCAAGTGTTAGTAGCTCCACATATAAGGTGAATAATAATAGCACCATTACAGGTATTACAAGTTTCCCAGTCAAGGCAACAGACTTTGCAAAGAAATTTGCTGTTGCAAATGGAAGTGTAAAGATTACAAATTCAAATGGTACAGCCGAAACAGGCAATGTTGGAACCGGAGATCAAGTGAGAGTGTATGATTCGGCAGGTGCGCTAAAGTTCACTTATAACGTTGTCATTTATGGGGATGTTGATGGAAATGGGGAGATTTCCACAATGGATTATGTTATGATTCGGAAAGAAATATTGGGGACAATGGAACCTAAACTTGATGGATATTGTAAAAGAGCGGCTGACACGAGCGAGGGCGGAAATGGAACCATTGACATGATGGATTATGTTCAAGTGAGAAAACAGCTTTTGGGTCAGTATAAAATTAAACAATAGGGGAAGTAATATGAAAAGAAAATGTAGGTTATTAGGAGTTGTACTTAGTATATGCATGCTTGTATGTGTGTGGAATATTAAGGTATATGCGGCAACGGGAAGTTTGTCGTTGTCTACTGTTAGTGGAACTGTAGGAAGTACGGTAACTGTCAATGGTACAATTCAAGCTTCAGAGTCTTTTAGTGCAGTTAGGGTAGTATTGGAATATAGACCGTCGGAGTTGCAGTATGTTTCGGGATCAAGCAATGTTTCGGGTGGCTCTGGAAGTGTGCAATATTTTGCGGATGTAATAGGTCAAAATAAATCAACATTAACTTTTTCAATGAAATTTAAGATATTGAAAGAAGGAACATTTAAGGTTGATAGTACGACGATAGATGCTATTTCAGATGAAAGTATGGCTCAGATAACGATAAAAAATGCGTCTGCAACGGTTACTGGAAAAGTAGCTACTACGCCGACAACACCTTCCACACCAAACAACGACAAACCACAGAACAACAAAGACACCAACAATAAGTTAAGTGCCCTTCAAGTGTATCCTGGGAATTTAAGTCCGGCATTTAGTGCGGACACTACTTCTTATACCGTAAGTGTTCCAGGAGATACAACAGAGGTTACAATCTCAGCAACAGCAGCTAGCAGTAAGGCTTCAGTAAGTGTTTCCGGTGGCAAAGATTTGAAACTAGGGCCAAACGAAGCAAAGGTTATTGTTGTGGCTGAAAGTGGTGCATCCAGAGCATACACAATTACCATTATGTGTGGTGAATTGGAGAAGATTCAGATTGGCGGAGCCGAGTACACAATTAATGAGAATTTTTCAGATGACCAGATTCCAACAGGATTTAGCAGAAAGAAGGCAACATACAACAACAGACAATATGAGGCAGTAACGAATGCAAGTGGAAGTCTGGTGCTTATGAATTTGAAATCCGGTGAAAACACAAGTTTTTATATTTATAACCAAGACGCAAAAGAGTTTTATGATTTTGTACAAATTAAATTTGCAGAAGAAAAATATATGATTCCACTGCCATTGAATAAAGATATGGCAGAGTTTGCAGAGTATGAAACTTGCACTCTTGAAGTTCAAGGAAAACGTGTTAATGCTTGGAAATTGGATGAAGAATTTAGCATTGTTTATGTGATGAACCAAGATGGAAAAAAAGTGTTATACAAGTATGACAGTGTAGATGGAACCTTCCAGAGATACAACGATATTAAAGTTGAAGACGTGGACCAGGCTCCAATCGAAAAAACTTGGTTCCCGAATGAGTATTATATGTATGCAATCATAGGACTGGGTGCACTTTCGCTTATTCTCTTAATTGCCATGATTTACTTTATTGCAAGTAGAAAAGCAAGACATGAAGGAAGAAAGAAAAAAGCGATTAAGCGTCAGGAAAAACAGAGAGCAAAAGAAGAAAGACAACGGGAAAAAGAAGCACGTGAACTTGAAAAACATCGACAGATTTTAGAAGAAGAACGTGAAAAACAACGCCAGATAGACGAAAAAAGAATGGCGAAACAAAAGGCTAAGGAAGAAAAGAAATTAGCAAAACAGAAAAAGAAAGAAGAGTAAAAAGTAAGTGTGGCCCATCACATGGGTCGCACTTAAATTATTTTTGTATTGTAATTCATAGAAATGTGTGATAGTCTATTAATACATTTCAAACATAGAATCTATTATTCGATTTCAATGGTATTTCACCAGTAATTTCAATGTTTGAACAAGAATCTAGAATAAGGAGAGATGCCTATGGGCGTAGTATTTTAACATTTGTGTCTTGACATCATGGCATATATGCCATAAAATACAAAGGAGAAGAGAAATGGAGAGGTTTATAATTGAGTTTTACGAAAAGGACACAGGGGAGTGTCCTGTGGAAGATTTTTTGCTCGGACTGGATAAGAAAATGCGAGCAAAAATACTAGGGATAATGGATGTTTTGCAAGAAAAGGGTAATTTGCTAAGAGAACCCCATAGCAAGCATTTGACTGATGGTATTTATGAAATACGTGGGAAAGTTGGAAATAATATTTCACGTGTATTATTCTTTTTCTATTATGGTGGTAAAATAATAGTTACAAATGGATTTGTAAAAAAAACATTAAAAACACCAAAGTCAGAAATTGAGAAAGCGAAGAAATATAGAAGCGATTATATTGAGAGGTGCATGAAGAATGAAAAAATATGATGATTTTTTGGCTGAACAATTACAAGATGATGAGTTCAGAAAAGAGTACGAGGCTATAAGGCCAGAGATGAACGTTATAAAGGCTTTAATAGATGCTAGAACATCGAACAATCTTACACAAGAAGAATTGTCCAAACGTACAGGAATTCACCAGTCGGACATTAGTAAACTGGAAAAAGGAACCAGAAATCCCTCCCTTAAACTTTTGCAACGTTTGGCAGAAGGCATGGATATGTTTTTGAAAATAGAGTTTGTTCCAAAAAAGCAAGGCACAAAATAATGCCTTGCTTTTTGCAATGTATGGGTATGTTTACATTCTACTCAAAAAACTATTATGATATAACTTGCTAAACGTCACATCCTCCGCAAACCAATCAGGTGCAACAAAGGCGTTCGCCTCTTCTTCAGAAGCAAACTCCACTTCCGCAAGTGTGAGTGGAGCAAGGTCACCTTCGAAGACATCTAATTCAATAGTATATTTCTCAAACGGAATCATATAACGTTTCTTGATAATCAGTCTGCCGTCAATTTTACCTTTTAGATGCTCATAGGCCTCCTGCGTGAGTGGTAGGTTATATTCCTCGCGGACCATCATACCTTTTGCTTTATATGTGAGTTCGTATTTGTCATTATCCTTTCTGATGCGAACCACCGGACCGGTACAAAGGTATCCTTGTTCTAAGTGGCGCACAGAATATTTTT
>JAZSDK010000114.1:0-6900 GCA_045531155.1 Faecalimonas sp.
GTCTTTTAATATTTAATGAAATTATTCCTCAGGATTTAGGCTATGTAGATAGAACAAAACCTGAAAATGCATTGAAACTGGAAGTTGATTTCCATGTAGGAAAGAAACAGATTAAACAGATTCTTGAAAAAGTAATCAATACACACGGTGCTACAGTAACAGCTGAAGTATTAGATAAGATCAAAGCAACAGGATACAAATATTCTACAAGAGCTGCGATGACAGTATCTATTTCCGAAATGACAGTGCCTCCACAGAAACCACAGATGATTCAGGAAGCACAAGACACTGTGGATAGAATTACAAAGAACTTCAAACGTGGTCTTATTACAGAAGAAGAACGTTATAAAGAAGTTGTTGAGACATGGAAGAATACAGATGATGCACTTACAAAAGCCCTCTTAGACGGACTTGATAAGTACAACAACATCTTCATGATGGCTGACTCCGGTGCCCGTGGTTCTGACAAGCAGATTAAACAGCTTGCAGGTATGCGTGGACTTATGGCCGATACAACCGGTCGTACCATCGAGCTCCCAATCAAGTCAAACTTCCGTGAAGGTCTTGACGTATTGGAATACTTCATGTCAGCCCATGGTGCTCGTAAAGGTCTTTCCGATACAGCTCTTCGTACAGCCGACTCTGGTTACTTGACAAGACGTCTTGTTGACGTTTCGCAACAGCTCAGTATCCATGAAGTAGACTGTGTAGATTCAGGTGCTGAAATTCCGGGTATGTATGTAAAAGCATTCATGGAAGGAAATGAAGAAATTGAAAGCTTACAAGAACGTATTACAGGACGTTATGTATGTGAAGATATTTGCGATAAAGATGGAAACATCATTGTAAAAGCAAACCACATGGTTACACCAAAACGTGCAGAGCGCGTAATGAAATATGGTGTAAATAAGGATGGCGGTCCAATCACAGAAGTGAAGATCCGTACAATCCTTACCTGTAAATCACACATCGGTGTTTGTGCAAAATGTTATGGTGCGAACATGGCAACAGGTGAACCTGTACAGGTTGGTGAAGCAGTTGGTATTATCGCTGCTCAGTCAATCGGTGAACCAGGTACACAGCTTACCATGAGAACCTTCCATACCGGTGGTGTTGCCGGCGGAGATATCACACAGGGTCTTCCTCGTGTCGAAGAACTTTTTGAAGCAAGAAAACCAAAGGGACTTGCTATCATTACAGAGTTCGGTGGCGTAGCTACAATCAACGATACAAAGAAGAAGCGTGAAGTTATCGTAACAAACAACGAAACAGGTGAATCTAAAGCGTACCTCATTCCATATGGCTCAAGACTTAAGATTCAAGATGGTGCTGTATTGGAAGCAGGTGATGAACTTACAGAAGGTAGTGTAAATCCACACGACATCTTGAAGATTAAAGGTTTGCGTGCAGTACAAGATTATATGATCCAAGAAGTACAACGTGTATACCGTCTCCAAGGTGTTGATATCAACGATAAGCACATCGAAGTTATCGTTCGTCAAATGCTGAAGAAAGTACGTGTGGAAGAAAACGGTGATTCCGAATTCTTACCAGGAACAATGGTAGATATTCTTGACTTTGAAGAAACGAATGAAAGACTTGCCTCTGAAGGTAAAGAACCTGCAACTGGAGAACCGGTAATGCTTGGTATTACTAAGGCTTCTCTCGCAACAGATTCATTCCTTTCAGCAGCTTCCTTCCAGGAAACAACAAAAGTT
This sequence comes from Faecalimonas sp., assembly GCA_045531155.1. Taxonomy (GTDB): domain Bacteria; phylum Bacillota; class Clostridia; order Lachnospirales; family Lachnospiraceae; genus Faecalimonas. Next base: position 1,719 of record JAZSDK010000114.1, read on the forward strand.
CTTACGGAAGCAGCAATCAAAGGTAAAGTTGACCCATTACTTGGTCTGAAAGAAAACGTTATTATTGGTAAGTTGATTCCTGTAGGTACAGGTATGAGACAGTATCGCGATGTTCAGCTTGACACTGGAAAAGAAGTGGAAGAAATTGCAACTGTAGATGATGTGGTTTTAGAAACGGAAGTAAGTGTGGAAGAATAAGATATGAAAAGAGGTTGCTCGTAATGTGAGCAACCTCTTTTGTTATACCTCATACTCAAACACGCACCGTTCAAATGCGTTAATTACTTTCGTGTCCTTACATGTATCAAATCTTACATGTTTCCTGCCATATCTCATATGCACATGACCGTGCAGGAAATATTTCGGATTGTATTTCTCTATCAAGGTGTTAAACACCTGAAAGCCACGGTGTGGCAAATCTTCCCCGTCGTTGAGCCCATATGCAGGAGCGTGGGTGACCAGAATGTCAAAGCCTTTGTTGCGGAAGAGTTGCCAGCGCAACCTGCGCACCCTCCTTTGCATTGCTTTCTCTGTGTATTGATGGTCGCCGAAGGTATATTCCATAGAACCGCCTAACCCGAGAATGCGAACACCCTTGTATACATAAATCTGATCCTCAATGCAGATACAGCCTTCTGGCGGAGTGTGTTTATATTTTTCATCGTGGTTCCCGTGCACATAAATGACAGGGGCACTGGTAAATGTCGCAAGAAAAGAAAGATATTGAGGTTTCAGGTCGCCGCATGAGATGATAAGGTCAATACCCTCTAATTTGCTTTTTTCAAAATAATCCCATAGATAAGCAGATTCTTCATCCGCTATTGCTAATATTTTCATAAAACTATCCTTTCGTATCGATTCCTTGTTGTAAATATACTGGAATTGCGCTTTCCAGTAATTCATCCTTGGTTGGAATGTGCCCAATTACATTTTCAGCAAGCCAGTCCATGTTAATGAGTTCGTCTGGTGTAAGTACATGGTTCGGATCTGGCTGTACAACGCCATTTTGTGAGTAGAGCACACCGCTAAAGAGGTTGAATTCTCCATTCATAATGGTTTTCTTCAAAAGTTCAATTAGACGCTTTGTTCCAATAGGAAGATTGCGGGAGCAAATCACATCGATAACGCCGGAAGACATACCCCACCAGTAATTAATTGCCTTGTTAAGTGAAGAACTGTCGTCATGGTTCCAAGAGCCGTCCATAATAGCACGAATTAATTGTTCGTAAAATTTACCCCAATGTAGAAGTGGCATTGCAAGGTTACGTGGTTGTCCATCTTGTATTTGATAGATACCGAAGTAACGCAAATCTTCATCTGGCATTAACATATCTCTTGTGGAAAAGCAAGAAGGTGACAGCCTCTGCAGATTTTCCATGACATCATTGTCTTTCAAGCATCTCCAGTCCAAATGAATTTTCGCTCTAGGATTAATCATTTTGGCACCCATTGCAAATGCATTGATATGTGCAATTGTACCGTAAAGCGGATAATCCGCGATATAAGTAATTTTATTGTTTTCAGCCATTGCTCCGGCGATTGCACCCATTAAAAATTTCACTTCATGCATGCGGATGTAATAGGTTCTAATGTAGCGGTGCGAAGTATTTACCGAACAGTTTAGAACCTTTACATGTGGATGGTCGATAGCAGCTTTTACGCTGGCTCCGGCAAAAGCAGGGGTAGTGGTAAAAATAATGTTGCATTTTTCATTAATTGCTTTTTCTATGTAGCCTTCCACATTTTCCTGAGTAACATTTTCATAATAAATTGTTTCCACCTCGTGTGAAAAGGTTTGTTCTAAATGTAGGCGCCCAAGTTCATGCCCGTATGTCCATGCAGAAGAGCGGGCTGTCTTTTCATATAAAAATGCAATTTTTAATTTTGGCGTACTAAATAAATGTAATTTGCCCAGAAGGGAAGGTTTTTCCGTTGGGTCAAGCATGATTTCAATATTTTCATCCTCATTTAACAGGCTGAATTCTTCCCATGTTTTGTGAATCATTTTCTTTAGTTCATCGCTGTGGAATTTACAAATGTTTTCGTATCCATGCACTTCCATGAAGGATAAAAATGCATCCCCCGTTGTAATGGAAAGGTCTGTTTTCTTATTTTCATATTTTTTTTTAAAGCGATAGAAGATGGAAAAGAAATTCATGCGGTCATCATCGGACCAGATTGCCCCCGGTTCTTTTCCGACTAGTTTTTGTAGTTTGACAAAACTGCCTTCTTTTGAAAACCAGATGTAATTGATGTTGCTTGCTTTATAAAAGTCTAAAAACTCATAATATATTCTGTTTTCCGTATCTTTGGTTGGTTTTGGAATAAGCCGAGTCACGTTGCCCGGTATTGATATTCCACCAAAAAATTTGGAAACACTGACACGTTTGTTCCCTTCTTCCACGTAGAATTGATTCATATATTCGTAAGCTTTTATAGGGTCGCGTAATCCATCCGTCTCAACGGCTGTGCTTAAGGATGCCCACTTTTGCGCAAACTCAGATTCATGGTCTAAGATTGGCATAAAATTTCTTGCAAATGCGTTGCATCTGCCATTTGTTTTGGTTCCAATAATCTGCTCCAGCGGAATATGTACAAGCCCTAATGAAACTTCTGCATACGAACCTTTTGAAGGCAATATATCGTCAAGCACCAGCAATGTTGGCTTTTCTCCGTGCGACATACGTTTTTGATACTCTTTTTTTCCTAATTTATACGCTTTTTCGTAATCTAAGATTGACATAATTTCCCCTCCTAGTTATTATAAAGATATCGCAAAAATGCTGAGAATTCAAGGAGAAAAAAACATGGGAATTTATGAAGAATTACAGGCAAGAGGATTAATTGCCCAAGTAACGGACGAAGATTTAATTAAAGATTTAGTGAATAATGGTAAGGCAACTTTTTATATTGGATTTGACCCGACAGCAGACAGCCTTCACGTAGGACATTTTATGGCCCTTTGTTTGATGAAACGACTTCAGATGGCAGGTAATAAACCAATCGCATTAATCGGTGGCGGTACAGCCATGATAGGTGACCCATCAGGGAGAAGTGATATGCGTCAGATGATGACAAAGGAAACCATTGAGCACAATTGCGAATGTTTCAAACAGCAGATGAGCAAATTTATCGATTTCTCAGAAGGCAAAGCACTGATGGTAAACAATGCGGACTGGTTATTAGACCTTAATTACGTGGATGTACTTCGTGAAGTAGGAGCGCACTTTAGCGTAAATCGTATGCTTTCAGCAGAATGCTACAAGCAACGTATGGAGAAAGGGCTTAGCTTCTTAGAATTTAACTATATGATTATGCAGAGTTACGATTTCTATGCATTATTCCAAAAATATGGATGCAACTTACAATTTGGTGGAGACGACCAATGGAGCAACATGCTTGGGGGTACGGAGCTTATTCGTCGTAAGCTTGGAAAAGATGCAAGCGCCATGACAATTACATTACTTCTTAACTCAGAAGGAAAGAAAATGGGTAAGACACAGTCAGGTGCTGTTTGGCTTGATCCGAATAAGACATCACCATTTGAGTTTTATCAATACTGGAGAAATGTTGCAGATGCGGACGTACTCAAATGTATCCGTATGCTTACATTCCTTCCGTTAGAGGAAATTGACAAGATGGATGCATGGGAAGGAAGTCAGTTGAACCAGGCAAAAGAGATTTTGGCATATGAATTGACCAAATTAGTTCACGGCGAAGAAGAAGCAGTGAAAGCGCAGGAGAGTGCAAAAGCATTATTTACAAGTGGAGCTGCAGCAAATATGCCTACATTTGAATTGACAGCAGAGGATCTTGTAGATGGTTCCATCGATATTCTTACTTTGCTTTTCAAGAGCGGATTGGTTCCTTCTAAATCAGAAGCAAGACGTGCAGTAGAACAGGGTGGAGTTGCTGTGGATGGAGAAAAGGTAACTGACATCAAGGCAATGTTTACAGCAGATGCAATTCCGGAGGAAGGACTTGTGCTCAGAAGAGGTAAAAAGAACTTCCGCAAAGTGGTTGTGAAATAAGACATGGTAGTTTTGACTGGAAAAGTTGTCCACGGGAAAGCACTTGGAAGAACGGTTGGAATGCCGACTGCAAATATAGAAGTTACAGACAAGAGTCAGTTGCCGGAGTGTGGCGTGTATGCAACACGAATTAAGGTTGGCGAGGGAATGCATTTGGCTGTGACAAACATTGGCTTACGTCCTACTGTGGATAACGAGCAGCAGGTGACGGTGGAAGCACATATTCTGGATTTTGACCAAGATATTTATGGACAGGTTGTGGAATTGGAAGTACACAAATTCCTACGTCCAATTCAGAAATTCAACAGTCTGGAAGAAGTGCAGAAACAAGTAAAAAAAGATATAGAAGAAGCAAAGAAATGCTTGCAATAAATAAGAGTTCGCTCAGGTGACTGAGTGAACTCTTTGTGTTATATCATCTTAAAATATTGCACACTATATGGCGTCAGGTTGAGGCATCCATTAAAGGTGCCATTTTCATTACTGATTAATTCCTTGTAATCCCCATGAAAAGAAGGATGGTGCACTGCTTGTTTATCTGCAGAAGCATTAATTGCAACCAGCACCCGTTCATTGTCTGTACGACGTTCAAATATCAGATAATGATTTTGCATTACTACATTATAATAAGAACCATTGCATAACGCATCACTCTTTTGGCGAATAGAAATCAGTTTTTTAATGTATTCCGTTAAATCATTTGGCAATGGGGCTTCAAAGCAAGGGCGAAGTGCATAGTCATTGTCCGGTGCCTTCACACCTTCCTGCGCCCATTCACTTCCATAATAGATACATGGAATACCCGGCATTCCCATAAGCAGTCCGTATGCAACCGGAATATGATTCTTATCCTTTAAGATGCTGGCTAATCTGGTTACATCATGGTTATCCACAAATGTCATCAAATGTTTTCCACGGTAAATGCACCACTGTTCCGGTCCAAACTGTCTATTTAATGAATATCCGATTTCAAAGAAATTCATGTCATTCAGACTAGAGAAAATGCCTTTATAACATTCATAATTCGTACAGCTGTGTAGCATCTGGTCATTTACAATCAGATTGTAATCTCCAAAGAGAACTTCGCCAATTAGAGCAAAACCAGGCTTAATGCCTTCACAGAAGGAGCGAAGTCGTCTCATAAAGTCGTG
>JAZSDK010000151.1:0-5512 GCA_045531155.1 Faecalimonas sp.
CATGCACGATTTCCAGTTCACGCAGCTCATCATCTTCGTGGGAATAACAGTACGCCTTCTCGCCCGGGAAGCATCTCATCTCATGCATGTAATAATCCAACTGACAGTCTTCTCCTTCGTCATAGGAGGATACTACCCAGTTCTCTTCCAGAAACTCTCTGGTCATTTCTCCCTCCGGTGCGCTTGCTCCAAACAGACTCGGCATTTCCGGTTCGATGACCTGATATGTCTTTTTGATATCGAAATCACAAGAAACATGGTTGTAATACTTCTGAAGCAGCGTTAAAATCGTCTCTTTCTCTTTCTCATCGAAATTGAGCATTTGACAAGATAACATCCGGCCAAGAAATCCGTTATAAAGCTTCAACATTTTCTTATAGCCATAGGTGTCTTTGTTACTGCACCAGAATGTCACATAATCATTCTTTTCCCAGTCTTCCTCAATCTCCCAGCCGGCGAAAGCACTGAGCACTTCCTCATTTAACGGTTTTACATCCACTTGATCGTACTTATTACATTTTTCACTGTCGTTTTCGTATTGACACATATAGAAAAATGCGATTGCATCTTGGTCACTGTCGATGGATTCTTCGATCTTCCATCCAAACCATTCTTCTTCCTTCTTCTCCGGATACTTGCCGCCGTGGAACAGGGCATAAACCACCTCTTCCACTTCCCATGGCCAATCATAGGTATCGCAGAATTCTTTATACTTACTGCTCTTCCAACCGTTTCCTGTCAGTGCATTCAGTTCGTCACACATCTCCTGCGTGATATCGCCACTCATCGCTGCACCTTCCTTTACCAAAGTTTCTACTCTGGAAAGTACCTCTTTGTCGTTTGCTACTGTTTCCCAATTTGTTGTTTTCTTTGCCATAATTTTATCCTCCATTTTAAATATTTTATGTATACGTCTGATACTTATCCCACTGATACACAATCATTCCAAAGTACATCACCAGCACACCGGGGATACTGATATTCCCCACGCTTTCCCACAGCAGGATAAATGCCGGTATCAGCACTAGGAACGATGCCAGTCTGTGAAGCGAACCGCAATAGCCGCCTGACGTAAGGCTGTAAAGCAGCAAACTCACCAGGATTAACATGTTCCAAGGGAATGCTCCCTCAGAAAAAAGATTTGCAGAAAATCCGTAAAGCCACCCCCAGACTGCCACTGCCACAAGCACCGGGAACAGTGTCATACCCACATCCTTTATGGTGAAATTTCTTTTAATATTTTTTCTCTCTGTGCGTATCAGACGTGCTCCGTTTTCGGAAGCAGGTACTTTCTCCTGATACTTTTCGCTGTGATACAGCTTATATATTCCCTTATCAAAAACCAATGCATAAGCCTTCACAAGCTCAATTACAAGAAAGGCTGCCGCACAGACAAGTCCTAACGTGCTGTTCCCCGCTTTCACAAGCCGCACCCCACACAAAACCGTACCGATGACAATCACGATACTGCCCAGTGTCATTTCGCCCCCAAAAGTTTGCCTCATGTCCTTCATGTCTGTATTCCATGTATCCATCTCATGTTTGATCCACAACGCGTTACTGTGTACGACGGTACCGAACAGATATACCACAAAGAATCCCAAGCCCAGCTCCTGCCACAAGCAGAAATACAAAACGCATTCCACACCTTTAAAAAGCCACAAAAATACGGGAAGCACCTTGAATTCCGTCAGCTCAACGAATTGATAGGTTGTTTTCTTAAAAAGAAATTTTCCAAAGGTCTTTAAAAACATGATTCCACAAACGATTACGGCTACCTGGAGGGCCACATTTCCTTTTCCGGCAAGAGAACACTTTGCTGCAAACACACCTGCTAAAAGCAAAGGAAGGGTACCAAGCAAGGAAAGAACGACGGAAAGCGTTACCTTCTTCTTTTCATACATAGAGTCCAACAGGTACATATCAACCTGAAAGGATTCAAGCCACGCTATAAATAACCCTTTTATGGCTTGCCAAATCAAAAGTATAATCAAAAAAATATATCCAACAACTCTTCTCATAGTGTCACTTCTTCTTAAAAATTATGCCAATCCTTAAAGCTCAGTTCTTCATCCAGTTCCGCATAGGCTCCACACAAAATCGCCTCATCAAAGGCATCGGAACACTGGAAGGCGATACTTCCGTCGCAAAGCGTTACTACCTCCGGAACGATATTGGCAATAAAACAATCGAAATCAAATGCCGGGAAAAAGGACCGGAGTAAAGCTTCAATATGTCCCTTGGGAATACAGCCATCGTTAGGGGATTCCAGATAAGGGATGAGACTTCGTAGTCCATCGCGTGCGAAGTTATAGAGTTCTGCGATATCCTCTTCATTACCATAAGGCAGCTTGTCCTCTAAAAAGAGTTCATCGATTACCATAAAATCTATTTCATTGCACTCCATATCCGTAAACGTCTGTAACAAAAACGTACCGTTGATATTGTCGATATTGCGAGTTATTTTATCTGCAAACTCATTAAAATACTTATTTAAGAACGCAATAAGCTCCTCCTCCGAACAATCCTCGTCAAGGTTATCCTGCACGATGTCCCATTCTCTGATTTCGTCCAAAGTGTCATTTATCTCAATCTCTTCATCCGTAAAAGTACCGATGTAGCCCAGATTGATGGTTCCCTGTATATTGATTTCCCCGTCTTCCAGGGTTATGGTAAGCGTACTACCGCTCGAACCTTTGGCTAAAACATCATCAAAATCATCCAAACCAAGCTCAACCTCATACTCCGGTCCCAACTCCTCGCATAAGCACGCATATGCTTCTCTGGCAGTACACAAAAACTCCTCTATTTGATTTTTGTCCCACAACAAATCGCCGTTTGATTCCTCAAAATCAAATGCCTCATCATATAAATAAATCAAATCCTCCAAGGTCGCTTTTAACCCGTCAGATATGGGCAAATCACAGGTTTCAACCGGATATCCGTTAAACTTTGACTTGGCCGCCTCATTGTCAGCCCACAGGCAAACACCGCTTCGCCAGTCAAACATAAACTTCATTTTATACGTTGCTGTATTGTGCGGATGAATCTTCTCTCGGACAACATGATTACAATACTTGCGAACAACTTTAATAAAAGTATCTTTTTCCTCTTGATTCATGTTCGTAAGTGTACAGGATAAAAACTTCCGGTCATATACATTTCGAATGAATATTGACTTTTCAAACCCATAAACTTCTTTGTTCTTAAGGTAAAATAGGTTTTCATATGAGTCTACATCCTCATTCCACCCAGGGAAAGCTTCTAACAGTTCCTGATACAGTCCTTTCACATCAACACTTGTATAAAGATTACTTTTTTCTTTATTCTTCTTATAGGCTCCACGGATAAAGAATGTACATACTGCTTTGTCATCCTCTACTGCCTGTTCGATATTCCAGGCAAAGATATCTTCTCTTGTCCTCATGGGATACTTCCCCTCATGAAACAGGGCATACACCACCTCTTCCATGTCATAGAAATCCGGATAATCAAAGATGTGGCTTTCATACTCTTCTCTTGACCAATCATTCCCGGTAAGTCTGTTCATTTCATCAACGACTTCCTGCGGAGAATCGATACTCAGTCCTCGCACCCAATTTTCTACTTTTGACAGTAATTCCTTGTCTTGTGTTACTTTTTCCCAATTTGACATAAATGCTTCCTCTTTACGAATTCACTCTGCATCCTTTGAAAGGTACGATACTTATGATCCTATACACAGTCATTAAGGATTGCTCTAAACAATGCTCTTATAAAATAGAATATTAAGTAAAACACCATAAATACCAATGTAAATATAGGTCCCCATATACACTCTACAAAAAAACTATATAGTTTACGAATGAATCTACGAATTTTTGTCATACCCACTCCCCATCCTTTAACAAAGCACCATACGCATGCCAGGGAATCCACTCGCCGTCCTTTTTCAGGTAAACAATCTCCGGACAGGTAAAAGGAAAATCTTCCACAGGCCCTCGCTGCTCATAAATATCCGTAACCTCGGATACATCAACATAAGTTTCGTAATAACGATAGTTTTTGTCATTGTAGTCAATCCATGGCTCAATGCCTAACGCCTTACCTTGTTCGTCATCACCAACCATTATGTAGATCTTGCCTGTATCCTTTTGATAATCTGCAACCCGCACCTGTACCCCTTTGTAAATACCATAATTCCACTTTACCTTATAAGCCGATTCTATTTCGCTTTTCTCTACCGGTCGGCTGTACTCGCGGTATGTTGGGGCTTCCTCATGGTGTTCAAAACCAAGCCCTTCCAGTTCCGGCGAATACCCATATATGGTATTTTTAAAGTACATATATTCACGGTTCTTTATTCTTACTATTTGAGTATACGGATTTCTAAGATTTCTCATACGAATGCTCCTCCTCAAACCAAATCATCAATTTGTACCAAGTCCTCTTAGCAGATTTTTACGGGTCCCTCTGTAATTCTTAAATACAAGCGTTCCGCGGTCATCTGCGTTATTTTTATAAAGTCTTATTTCTGTTTTCTTTAACGTATATGCCTTGCCTGCAACTTTTAATGTAAACGCAAAATCATTTCTGTTACGTCCGGCTTTGATTACAAACTCTCCGTTACCGGCTGCATCGCCCGTCTCGAAGGCTTCTTTGAATACTGATAAAACCTCGTCTTTGTTAAAGAAGAGAAAACAGGAATACCGGCTCTGTTCATACTGAAACCGAAGGAATACATCCTTAATCCGGGCAGGCTCTATGTCAGCTACCCATTTCTCGCCGGATAAAATCCTTTCTCCGTTGAAAAAGTTACAGATACTCTTCTGTGTTTTATAACGTTCATTTTCATAGACAAAAGAAACGGTATAAGGAAAACGCTTCAGGTAATTATCAATGGTCTCCACATCCGGCAATTCTTTTTTCGCATAGTGGTCGAGATTGATATTGTTTTCCGCAAAATATTCCGCGATTCTTTCATCATATTCATTAGTTTCCACACCCTGTAAAGGATAATCAATCATAATATTATGTATCTGATTATAGCGGTTGTGATACATAAGAACCCTGCCCCCCGGCATAATCACAAAATCCAGGTCATCATCCCGATCCTTGTTCACCGTATCAGAGTATGAACTCAGCTCTTTGCGCACGTCGGCGTCAATACGATAGGTTTTCCCCTCGGAAAGGTCCCGCCATACCATAGCGATATGCTTTGGTATAAAGTCATCTTCGCGAGCGTCATTATATATATATTCCAGATTGCCGCATCCGAATCCTGTGTCAATCGTTTTCTCTTTTCCTGATGCATGAATAAAACTTGCCTCAAGCAACAAGCATGGCATGGAATCAAAGCTTTTGATCTCAAGCTTGCTGCCGAAAACGTTGTAATGCGTAATTTCCTTGGGCCAATCGTCCAATTCCTTGGCCTCCCAGGGATCGCCCTTCTTGACCATACTTTCTCTGAACAATGTTCTTCTGTATTGTTCATCGCTCAGCTTTTCCTGCATGGCACTGTACTGAAATTCAC
>JAZSDK010000115.1:0-7008 GCA_045531155.1 Faecalimonas sp.
AACAGGATGGGACAGGGTATTCGAAATATTTTGAATACGTATCTAGACGATTGGTATTGGCCGGATATGAGAATCACAGATTTAATCGAGATTCTGATTATTGCATTTTTGGTGTACTATGTCATTAAATGGATTAAAAATACAAAGGCGTGGATGCTGTTGAAGGGGATAGCTGTGCTGGCTGTCTTTATCCTGCTTGCGGCCATTTTCAAGATGAATACCATTTTGTGGCTGGCAAAGAATTCCATTAGTGTTCTGGCAACCGCAGCGGTTATCGTATTCCAGCCTGAGCTTCGAAGAGCTTTAGAAAAATTAGGACAGAAGGATTTCTTGAATGCCCTTACGCTTTTTGAAAAGAATAGAGATTCAGAGAGATTTGGAATGAAAACAGTGGATGCCATTGTAACTGCCTGCTATGAGATGAGTAGGGTGAAAACTGGGGCATTAATTGTTGTGGAACGAGATATTATGCTGACGGAATATCAACATACAGGAATTGAACTGGACTGTATTGTTTCAGAACAGATGCTTATTAATATTTTTGAGCACAATACACCACTTCATGATGGGGCAGTAATTGTACGTGGAGACCGTATTGTAGCGGCAACCTGTTATTTGCCTTTGTCTGAAAACATGGGCTTAAGCAAACAGCTTGGAACCAGACATCGCGCAGCTGTGGGCATGAGCGAAGTAAGTGATGCGCTGATTATCTGTGTTTCAGAGGAAACAGGAAATGTGTCATACGCAATGGGCGGACATATTACCCGTGGAGTATCAGAAGGACAATTACGAGAGCAATTGATTCAATTGCAAGGTAGAATAAAGATAGAAGAAGGAAATAAAAAGTTCATATTGAAGAAAGGAAGACGCAAAGATGGTACTGAAGGACAAATGGAAGAATAATCTTGGTCTTAAAATATTGGCAGTTTTATTTGCGATTTTCCTATGGTGGATGGTTGTAAATATAGATGACCCAATTAATAAAAAGACATTTGCTGTTGACGTTACTGTAACAAATCCGGAAGTGATTACGAATGCAGGAAAAAGTTATCAGATTATGGACGACACAAAGAACATTTCGGTGACAGTGAAAGCAAGACGAAAAGTGCTCGATGAAATCAAAAAGAGCAATATTATTGCTACGGCAGACTTGCGGGAAATGCAGGATACCTCTGTACCAATTCGTGTGAGTGTGTCGGGATTTGAAGGAGATTATGAAGAAGTAACGGCAAGCCCAAGAAACATACAGGTAAAAGTAGAAAATACACAGAAGAAGACCTTCCCAATTACTACAGTTGCAGTGGGAACACCGAGAGACGGTTATGTAGTTGGAAGTATGACTGCATCGCCAAAAACGGTTGATATCAGTGGACCGGAATCCTCCATTGCGAAAATCAGCAAGGTTGTAGCGAAGGTAGATGTCAGTGAGTTGGCATCAGATGCTACTGTGCAGGCACAGTTGATATACTATGATGCGGCAGATAATCTCATTGATAAGACCTTGTTGACCAGCAACTGTGATAAGAATGGCGTATCTGTCACAATTGACATATGGAAGACAAAGGAATTAGCCTTGAAATTCGATACATCAGGTATTGAGGCGGCAGCAGGATACGTGTTTACCGGAATTGAAGTAGAACCTCAAACTGTTGAAGTGGCAGGTAATCCGGATATTCTCCGAGGAATGACAGGAATTGAAATCGATAAACGCGCCCTTGAGAAATCAGAAATGACGGAAAGTGAAGAAGTAATTGTTGATATCAAAGAATACTTGCCTGAGGGAATCTCTTTGGCAGATGCGGATGCAGCTAGTGTAGTTGTTCGAATTCTCTTGGAAAAGGCAGGAACGAAGACATTGCGCTTACCAACCGGCTCTATTACGGTGCTGAATGCATCTGAGAAGCTACAACTCGTTTACGAGGTGTTGGAAGTAGAACTGACCTTCTCCGGTTCGAAAGAGAATTTAGAAAAATTGACTAGTGAGACCATTATTGCGTCAATTGATTTAAAACAATTCACAGAGGCAGGTGTGTATACAGTTCCTGTTAAGGTGACAGAATTACCAGATGGATGTACGTATACTAAAGAAGTTGAAGTTAAGATTGAATTAACAAAAAAATAGGAGGTTATCACTCTTGGTAACACAGAAAATAACGATTAAAAATCCTACCGGACTGCATTTGCGTCCGGCAGGTCTGTTCTGCAAGATGGCAGTAAACTTTAAAAGTAAGATTACATTTCAACATAAGGATACAGTAGCCAATGCGAAGAGTGTTCTAAGTGTGCTGGGTGCCTGCATCAAAGCAGGGGATGAGATTAAAATCATCTGTGAAGGTGAGGATGAACAGGAAGCACTGGATGCTATGTTGAAGATTATAGAAGACGGATTAGGAGAGTGACATAAAATGCTGAATTACCAGAAATATAAACGGGTTCCGGTGATGACTTACCCGGAAAGAGAATGGCCAAATAAGCAAATCGAAAAAGCACCGATGTGGTGTAGTGTGGATTTGCGAGACGGCAATCAAGCCCTGATTGAACCAATGACAGTAGAAGAAAAGGTGGAAATGTTCAATTTGCTTGTAAAACTAGGCTTTAAAGAGATTGAAGTAGGATTCCCATCGGCTTCACAGATTGAATTTGACTTTATGCGTGAATTGGTAGACAGAGAATTAATTCCGGATGATGTTACGGTTCAAGTACTGGTACAATGCCGCGAGCATTTGATTCAAAGAACATTTGAGGCCTTAGAAGGTGTGAAACGTGCAATTGTACATATTTATAACTCTACATCTACCCTTCAAAGAGATGTGGTGTTCAATAAAGGGAAAGAAGAAATTAAGCAGATTGCAATTGAAGGAACCAAACTGGTAAAATCCTTTGTAAAAGATTTTCCGGGACATATTACCTTAGAGTATTCCCCTGAAAGTTTTACTGGAACAGAATTAGATTATGCTTTGGAGATTTGTACCGTTGTTCAAGAAACATGGGGAGCCACAAAAGAAGAACCAATCATTATCAATCTGCCTGCAACGGTTGAAATGACGACTCCAAATGTCTATGCAGACCAAATCGAATGGATGCACAAGAACTTCAAGAATAGAGAAAGTATTATTTTGAGTATTCACCCACACAATGACCGTGGAACCGGTGTGGCAGCAACAGAGCTTGCGCTTTTGGCAGGAGCTGACCGTGTGGAAGGAACATTATTTGGAAATGGAGAACGTACCGGTAATCTGGATATTCTTACCGTTGCTTACAACATGTTTTCACAAGGAATTAATCCTGAATTGGATTTGACAAATATTGTGGAAATTCAGGAAGTATATGAAAGATGCTGTAAGATGGAGGTGCCAATGCGCCATCCGTATGCTGGAAAACTTGTATTTACAGCCTTTTCTGGTTCCCATCAGGATGCAATTAATAAAGGTGTCAGAGCCATGAAGGAACGCCATCAGGATTGGTGGGAGGTTCCATATCTTCCGATTGACCCATCGGATGTAGGGCGTGAATACGAACCGATTGTTCGTATCAACAGCCAGTCAGGTAAGGGCGGTGTTGCATTTGTTATGGACAGCGAATTTGGGTTCAAGCTTCCAAAAGCAATGCATAAAGAATTTGCAGATGTGATTCAGAAGATTGCTGAAAAACAGGGTGAAGTTGCACCGGCTACTATCATGGAAGCATTTGAACAGGAATATCTGAAGTTGAAAACACCATATGAATTCCTTCGCGCAAGAGCAGAAGATCACGGTGACCGTGATACAAAAGTAGAATTAAGTTTTAATTACAAAGGTGAAACAAAGGAAGTAGAAGCAGTTGGAAACGGACCCCTTGATGCAGTGAAACAGGCAGTACAGGAAACCACAGGTGCAAATGTGAAAATTATGGATTACACGCAACATGCACTTGGAGAAGGCTCTCACGCAAAAGCTGCAGCGTATATCTGCATGCAGGATGAAGTAACAGGAAAAGTTACTTTTGGTGTAGGTGTAAGCTCCAATATTACAAGAGCCGGTATTCGTGCTGTGTTCAGCGCATTGAATCGATTGGCGCGTTAAATGTATATATTGTTATCTAATACAAAAAAGGAGAAAAAGAGAGATGGCAAAAGCAACATTAGTTATTATGGCGGCAGGAATCGGAAGTCGCTTCGGTGGTGGAATCAAACAATTAGAACCAGTTGGGCCAAATGGGGAAATTATCATGGATTATTCTATCTATGATGCGATGGAAGCAGGATTTGATAAAGTTGTATTTGTAATCCGCAAGGATTTGGAAAAAGATTTCAAAGAAGTGATCGGAAATCGTATTGAGAAGATTGTGGAAGTAAAGTATGCATTCCAGGAGAAATCAGATATTCCGGAACCATATAAGACCAATTATGCAGATCGTGTAAAACCATGGGGAACAGGACAGGCAATTTTATGCTGCAAGGATGTTGTGAATGAGCCGTTCTTGGTCATTAATGCAGATGACTACTATGGCAAAGAAGCCTATGTGGAAGCATTTAATCATCTGATGAAAGAACGGAAAACAAGTGACAAGGTACAAATCAGTATGGTTGGATTTGTCCTTGGCAATACCTTAAGTGAAAACGGCGGTGTTACACGAGGAATCTGTAAGGTGAATGAGAATAACATCCTTACAGATGTTGTAGAGACCAGCAATATTATCAAAACAGAAACGGGTGCCGCAGTTCAAACCGAGGAAGGGGATGGTCCGGTGGATGTAAATTCCCTAGTGTCCATGAATATGTGGGGCTTAACACCGGAATTTTTTGATATCTTAGAAACCGGTTTTGTTACTTTCTTAGAAGAAAAAGCAAATAATTATATGAAAGCAGAGTATCTGCTTCCTACCATTGTTGGTGGGCTGCTTCGTGAGGGAGTTGCTGAAGTAACCGTACTTCAATCCAATGACAAATGGTTTGGTGTAACTTACAAAGAGGATAAAGACTATGTGGTTGCATCGGTCAGAGCTTTGATTGATGCAGGGGTATATCCAGATAAACTGTTTTAATCTGTGGGGATAAAAAATTACTAAGACGAGGGATACGTATGAAAAAAAGTTTACTTGTAATACTTGCAATTTGCTTAATGATGACAGGATGTAAAAAACAGGAAAACGAAGATAAGGTAACCAAGGTGAGTGCGGAGGCTGTTAGTCTGTTTCAGATGCCGAATTTAGGGGGGATTCCTGAGCCTGCGAATCAAAATCTCCTTACCGGCTGGGCAAATTTATCTGAAAAAGCGATTGGGAAAAGACCGGTTGCTGTTATGGTTAATAATGTGGAGGACGCACTTCCGCAGTATGGAATATCACAGGCGGATGTAATCTTTGAACTTCCGGTGGAAGGTGATTTAACCAGACTCATGGCAATGTACGCAGACTATACGAAGGTGCCGGATATCTGTGCAATTCGAAGCTGCAGATATTACTATCCTGCAATAGCAAAGGGATTTGACGCCTTTTATGTACACTGGGGGATTGATCAGACAGTTACTAGTTATGTAAAGGGGATTCAACCGGACAAATATGATGGTTTATCAAATGATGGTGGATTGTTCGGCAGAGACAGTGCAAGAAGAAGTGCCGGATACTCCTTGGAACATACCGGATATTTTAAGGGAACAAAGTTTGCATCTGTTGTAGAAGGTAGTGGTGATAGAGTAGGACTGAAGGATGCAAAAAAAGGAACTGCTTTCCAATTTACCGACTATGGTACATTGGTGACACCTACAGGGGGAGCATGTAATACAGTAGCAATCCGCTTTGGTGCATGTAACTCCAAATTTACATATAATGCGAAAACAAATACCTACTTAAAATCCATGAATGGACATAAGCATGTGGATGGAAAAACGGGGGAACAATTGTCTTTTACTAACGTATTTGTCCTTGAAACAAGTATTTCTGTACGGGATTCTGTTGGACATAAGAATATCAATTGGCAAGGTTCCGGCAGTTCAAGAGGTTACTATATTTCCAATGGTGCAGTCCAGAGAATCCGTTGGTCTCAAAGTAATGAGAGCTCTTATTTGAAATTCTATGATGAAAGCGGAAAAGAATTGGAAATCAATCGAGGAAAGAGTTATATTGCATATACATATGCAGGAAAAACGACAGTTGAATAGGAAATATATGGGCAAGACAGTAAAAGTCTTGCCTTTTATGTTGAAAAAAAAAAGAAATTGCTATATAATGTATTAGATATAACAAAGCGGAAAAGTGTGCAAAATACAAATATATGAAAGATAAACAGGAGAAATGCTATGCGAAAGAAAATAAGACGCTTTGAGTCTATGATGTGGTTATTTATCAAACTGTTATTATATGTAATCTTGATGGCTGTTTTTATAGTGATGTTAGCACCAGAAAACAGAGCATTAATTAACGTGTCAAGAACAATGGGTATTACGTTTAGTACTTACATCATTGTTGGACTTCTTTTCCTAACTATCTATGGGAAATATGATGTAGGTAGAAGAAAGAGTAAACCAATAGTATATTCGATGTCGTTGGCGGTTATATTTACGGACCTTGTTACGTATGTGCAATTGATGGTGATGAATACAATCACACCAACCTATAAGGCGTTTAGGCTTAACAGCCTTGGGGCACTGTTTATTGCAATGATTTTACAGATTATCATTATTATGATTTTCACATATGCCGGCAATGCCTTTTTCTTCAAAATACATGCACCGGAAAAGTGTCATATTGTTACGTCTTCGCAAGAAAGTTTGGACTTGATTATTCGTGGGATTCTTCGTTATAAGAAACAGTATAACATTGCCAAGATTCATGATTATAGGGATCCGGAGCTGCTTAAAAAAATCAAAGAAGCTGACACTGTATTTTTGTATGACGTGCCATCACAAAGAAGAAGTGAAGTGGTGAGCTATTGCTATAAGAAACGTAAAAATGTGTATTTCAATCCGGAAGTAGAAGATATTGTAGAAATGAGCTCAGAATATTATCTGTTAGATGACATTTCCATGCTGA
>JAZSDK010000130.1:0-6544 GCA_045531155.1 Faecalimonas sp.
GAAATGTCACAGGAAAAGTTATATCATATTGCACGTGAAAAAGGATATTATGTGCCGGCTTCTAAAGCGACACAACAGGAAATTGATCATGTGAAAAACATTTTGACACAACCAACTATGAAATAGTGTTTGTGTTGGCTATCGAAAAAGAAAAGGACAGGCGAATAAAAATCGTCTGTCCTTATTTTATTTAATAACTATCTCGCAAACGTACACTAGACCTTCGGTGTAACACAACAGTCTGCCAGGACATGTCCGGCGTTTTCATATCTAAAAAAACACATTATCTCCAATAACTAAACCTGGTCTTCCGGAACTTGATGCGCGAAAACTCAAACAGTCACCTACATTATTCTTTCCAGCTAGTGCATCCTGTGCAGCCTGTATGCACAATGATTTTACGCCACGTTTTAATACACGGTCTACTTTTCCATCATGGGCAGGTGGAAACTGACCACTCTGATAGATAACTCCGCGAACGGTGTCCGGATAGTTGCGGTGTTTCATGCGATTTACCACAACAGAACCAACGGCAAGAAGGGCTTCGTAGTTGGATGTTCCTGCCTCACATTCCAGCAGAGCTGCTAAAAGTTCCACATCTGAGGCTGTTGCAGAAATAGAATTGTCATTGGAAGAACTTCCGGATTCGTTGGCTGAATCTTTGTTAGGCTCCTCTTTCTTTGGTGGAATCGGGTCTACTTCTTCTTGTGCTTCTTGTTCTAGTCTTTTTGCCTCATCTTTTGCTTTTTTTAGTTTGGTCTTATATTCGGATAGTTCATTGGATGCAGACTCTATTTTATTATCCAAATCTTTTTGTAGAGAAGCCAAATATTTTTGGTCCTCTACAAGCTGCGCCTCTTTCTTCGCAATGTCTTCGCTTATTGCAGACCATTCTTCTAACATATTACGGTCATATTCCGTAACCTGAGAAATGTATTCGGCACGGTTTATAAATTCAGGAAGACAAGAAGAAGAAAGAAGGAGTTCTAACAGACTGGAATTCCCGCTTTCATACATATATTTAATTCGATGCATCATAGATTCGTATTGGGCATCTTCCTGGCCTTTGGCGATTGCAAGCTCTTCTTTTGTTTCTTCTAAACGGTTCGCAGTTTTTTTTATCTGTTTTACGATACTGTCTAGTTCTTTATTCAAGCTAGAAACATTTGATTCCAGATCAGATGTGGCATTTTCTAATTCTTCCACTTCTTTCGTAGCCTGTGCTGGAAATACCGAAGCAGAAAAGACCACAAATGAAAGCAAAAGAGCACTAATACGAATCACAAGTTTTGAATTATTAAACCTCATACAAATTCCTTTCTCAAAAAGTGTGCTATAATATTATACAATAAATTGCGCTTGCGCGCAAATTTTGTTATACTTTATAGAGTATGAGAAGAAAAGAGATGAATATACATGAATAAAGAAATTAAGTTGATTGCGCTGGATTTGGATGGAACGCTTCTTACAACAGATAAGAGACTGACGGATTATTCTAAAGAAGTGCTTACAAAAGCCATTGCCCAGGGTTGCGAGGTGGTTGTATCTAGTGGAAGACCGATTTCTGCCATTCCAAAGGAGCTGTTGGGGTTTCCAGGTATGCGTTATGTGGTGTCATCCAATGGCGCAAGAATTGTAGATTTGAAAGAGAAAAAAACCTTATATGCGAATCTGATTCCGGTGGAAACGGCAGCAAAGGTACTGGATGTATTTGCACAATACGATGACATATATGAAATTTTTGTAGACGGTATCGGATATACGCAGGCAGAAGGTATGACAAAGCTAGAACACTATTTTCCAACACCTCCGATGCGCGAATATATGTTAACAACGAGAATTCCAGTTGAAGATGTGAAAGAGACCTTGTATAAATTTAATCGTCCGCTGGATAAAATACATGGTATTTTCCATAGTAGAGAGGAAAAGAAATTGGCGGCTAAACAGCTGGCAGAGATTCCGGGGCTTGAAGTGACAGGGGCATTTGGAAATAATCATGAAGTAAATGCAGCTGGAACCAATAAAGGAGACGGTTTAAAACGCTTAGGTGAGATTATCGGAATTACAGTGGATGAGATGATGGCTTGCGGAGATGGCATGAATGATTATGAAATGCTTCGCACGGTTGGATTTGCAGTTGCTATGGAAAATGGTCATGAGGATGTAAAGGCAATTGCAGATTATGTGACAGTGCCGAATGATGAAAATGGTGTTGCAAAAGCAATTGAACGATTTGTATTGAAATAAATAAAAAAAAGAGGGTAGAACAATGTTAGAAATCTTAAAAGTAATTTTACTAGGGATTGTGGAAGGAATTACCGAGTGGCTTCCAATTAGTAGTACTGGACATTTGATTCTGGTAGACGAGTTTGTTAAATTAAATGCCAGTGATGCATTTAAGGAAATGTTTAATGTAGTGATTCAACTAGGCGCTATTATGGCAGTTGTAGTTTTGTATTTCCACAAGTTGAATCCTTTTTCGCCAAAGAAGACCAAGGAACAAAAAGTACAAACCATGGATTTGTGGTTCAAGGTTGTGGTGGCATGTATTCCTGCAGCTGTGCTTGGAATTTTATTCGATGATTGGATGGAAGAACATTTCCATAATTATATCGTAGTATCCATTATGCTCATTGTATATGGTGTACTTTTTATTGTAATTGAAAATTGGAATAAGAAGAACAAACCAAGTGTAACCGCGTTATCCAACTTAACTTACAAGACAGCACTATTAATCGGAGTATTTCAGGTACTGTCCTTAGTTCCTGGAACTTCACGTTCAGGAGCAACCATTATCGGAGCACTACTTTTGGGAGTATCCAGATATGTGGCTGCAGAATTCACCTTTTTCCTTGCCATTCCGGTTATGTTTGGTGCAAGTGGAATTAAGCTCCTTAAATTCTTTATGGAAGGTGCCGGAATGACAGGAATGGAGATTACAATGCTTGCTGTAGGGTGTGTTGTAGCATTCGTTATTTCGATTATAGCAATTAAATTCCTAATGGGATATATCAAAAAAAATGATTTCAAGGTGTTTGGATGGTATCGAATTGTCCTCGGTGTGTTAGTTTTGGGATATTTTTTGCTGACCAGTGCATAAAAATATAAAAAAGTGCATAAAATTGCTTGACAAATCAAAAGATGCGTGTAAAATAAAGAACAGTAATTGAATTTTTATGCAAATAAAATTTATATTTATAAAAACGGAGGAATGAAAAGATGAAAAAAATAGTAAGCTTATTATTAGTAGTGGCTATGGTATTATCTATGGTAGCATGTGGTGGAAAAGAAAAAGTTACTGCAAAAATTATTGAGGTAGAACTTACAGATGAACAATATGCATTTGGTGTGGATAAAGACCAACCGGAATTATTACAACAAGTAAATGATTTTATTAAGAAAATTAAAGATGATGGAACCTTTGAAAAAATTTGTGATAAATATTTTGGTGACGGAACTCCAGAAGGCGTGACATCTGCAGAACCAGATGCTTCCAAAGACCAATTAGTAGTAGCAACAAACGCAGCATTTGAACCATTTGAATACAAAAAAGGTGATACATACTACGGAGTAGATATGGAAATCGCAAAATTACTTGCAGACGAACTGGGCAAAGAGTTAGTTATTTCTGATATGAAATTCGAATCAGTTTGCTTGTCTGTAGGAACTCATCAATGTGACATTGCTATGGCAGGTTTAACAATTAATGAGGAAAGAAAAGAACAAGTAACATTTAGTGATCCTTACTATAGCGCACAACAAAAATTAATTGTACCATCTGACAATACAGAGTTTGATGCATGCAAAACAAAAGATGACGTAGAAGCAATCTTAAATAAAAAAGATAAAACATGTAAGATTGGTGTTCAGACAGGAACTACAGGTGATTTCTATAGTCAGGGAGATGAAGGTTGGGGATTCCCAGGCTTCCCTGTAACAACAACAGGATATGACAATGGTTCATTGGCTGTTCAAGCAATGTTAAATGGCAACATTGATTATGTAATTATTGATGCTGCTCCGGCAGAACGTATTACAGAATCAATCAATGAAATGAGATAGGAATAAGAAAATGTAAGGGTGCCGCGTGGTTACATGCGACACCCTAATAGCGTGATTAGGGAGATTTTATGGGAAACTTTGATAAGAAGATTGAAAAATTTTTGGAGATATTTATAGACCAGAATGGTTATAAAACGGTTATTGAGGGCTTGCAGAACACCTTGATAATTGCTATTGTGGGTCTGATTGTGGGTATTGTGATTGGTACACTGATAGCAACCGTTCGTGTGCTGCCGAAATATAAAACTTTGCCAAAGGTCTTAAATGGTATCTGTACCTTTTATGTAGAAACCTTTCGTGGGACACCAATGGTAGTACAGCTTTTGATTTTCTACTATGTTTTATTCCCACTGATGGGGATTAAAATGGATGGTGTTCAGGTGTCTATGATGGTATTTGGACTGAACAGTGGTGCTTATATTTCAGAAATCATGCGAAGCGGAATACAATCTGTTGATATCGGACAGATGGAGGGGGGACGTTCCGTTGGACTTAGCTTTGGAACAACCATGATGAAAATTGTCATTCCGCAGGCAATCAAAAATATTTTGCCTACCCTTGGAAATGAATTTATTACATTGATTAAAGAAACATCGGTTGTAAGTTTCGTTGGAGCTGCCGACCTTTATAAAGCATTTAATGTAATGGGTTCAAACAGTTATGAATTTATGGTTCCATATATCGTGATGGCACTTATTTATATTGTACTGGTATTAATTATCAGCGCAGGAATCAAACTAATGGAAAGGAGCCTGAGAAAAAGTGATAGACGTAATTAATCTTAGAAAAAGCTTTGGTGATGTTGAAGTTCTCAAAGGAATAGATATCACGATTAATAAGGGTGACATTGTGGCCGTTATCGGAGCATCAGGTTCCGGAAAGAGTACCTTCCTTAGATGCCTAAACTGTATGGAAGACCCGACAGGTGGAAGCATTATTTTCAGAGGCGTGGACATTGCAGATATGAGAGTAGATATCAACGAGCATCGTCAGCATATGGGAATGGTATTCCAGCATTTTAATCTGTTCAACAACAAAACTGTGTTGGAGAATATTATGCTTGCTCCGGTGTATGTAAGATGTAAAGGATTGAAAAAATGGAACAAGGAAAATCCAGACAATAAGAAAACAAAGAAAGACATTAAGGCGGAAGCAAAAGAGCAGGCAATGGCACTTTTGAAACGTATTGGTTTGGAAGATAAGGCGGATGTGTATCCATCTACTTTATCAGGTGGGCAAAAGCAGCGTATAGCAATTATCCGATCCCTTGCCATGAATCCAGATGTGATTCTGTTTGATGAGCCAACTTCTGCGCTTGACCCAGAAATGGTAGGGGAAGTTCTGGAACTCATGAAAGAGCTTGCTCATGAAGGAATGACCATGGTGGTTGTTACTCACGAAATGGGATTCGCAAAAGAAGTTGCAAATCGTGTGGTATTTATCGACGAAGGTGTAATCAAAGAAGAGAATGCACCGAAGGAATTTTTTGAAAATCCACAGGACGAACGATTGAAAGAATTTTTATCAAAGGTATTATAGAATGAAGTATGAAAGAATAGAAATGGGGCGCTTTTTGGAGCGCCCTAATCGCTTTATAGCGTATGTGGAAATTTTAGGAAAAAAAGAAACCGTACATGTGAAGAACACAGGACGCTGTGCGGAACTGCTGGTTCCAGGTGCAACCGTCTATGTACAGAAATCAGACAATCCGGAGCGAAAGACTCAGTGGGATTTGATTTCTGTGGAAAAAGGGGAACGTGTGGTGAATATGGATTCCCAAATTCCGAATAAGGTGGTTGAGGAATGGATTCGAAATGGGAATCTTTTTCCAAATGCAACCCTGATTAAACCGGAAACTACTTTTGGAAACTCTAGATTTGACTTGTATATTGAGACGGATGAACGCAAGATTTTTATGGAAATCAAGGGTGTGACATTAGAGGATAATGGAGTAGTCCGTTTTCCGGATGCACCAACAGAGCGTGGCGTAAAACACGTGGAGGAGCTAATCGAGGCTGTGAAAGCAGGCTATGAAGCGTATATCTTCTTTGTGATTCAGATGAAGGACGTAACATATTTTACACCAAATATGAAAATGCATGCGGCTTTTGGTGATGCGCTTCGTAAGGCAGAAAAGTCCGGAGTAAATGTATTGGCTTATGAGTGTCAGGTGGAAAAAGATAGCATCGAGATAACGAAGGAAGTGCCGGTTGTTTTGGGGCATGAAGGCTTGTATCAGATGGCAGAGCCACTTGTGGATTGGTATCGTGAAAATAAGAGAGATTTACCATGGAGAGATATTAAAGACCCGTATCGAATCTGGATTTCTGAAATCATGTTACAGCAGACCAGAGTGGAGGCTGTAAAGCCATTTTATGCCAGATTTTTAGATGCGCTTCCGGCAGTATCTGATTTGGCAAATGCTGAGGAAGATAAGTTGTTAAAACTGTGGGAAGGACTTGGCTATTATAATCGTGTGCGC
>JAZSDK010000123.1:0-14367 GCA_045531155.1 Faecalimonas sp.
CCAGTTGCTATCTATGCAAAAGTGACAACTGGTGGTGCAGCAGGTACATCTCCATCAACAGTTGGTACATCTTCAACATGGATGCTTTTGGCAGCAGTAGCAGTAGTTGCACTTGGTGCAGGTGTTGTTGCAACTCAAAAGAAAAGCCGTTAATAATTCATTGATTATTAATAAATAAAAGAAAACCTTGTCGTATCGCGAGCGACAAGGTTTTTTACATTGTAAGCAACCCCTTATTTAGAAACAGGATATGTTAGTTCTGTTAAGGTCTCAAAGCTACATTTCACGGCATCTTCAGACATATCGCATGTCAGAATAAAAAGGGGAACTTCTTTGATTAATTTATCCACAAGTTCTAATGTTAAACCGGCGGCAAGTGTATCATCCGGAAGATAGACTTGCTTGAATAATAGAGAAAGGCAATCACTGGCCTCAATTCTTTGAATTGAATTCGTGGTCCCACGCTGCACAAAACAGATGCCTTTCAGCGGTATCTTACAGTTTCTATGCCAATTTTCTTTTCCTGCCCACGGGGAACCGTAAATCATAGGTTCATTTTCTAATGAAATAAACGGCTTATCACCATTTACTATTTTCACATCGTCCCCTAAGTATTTTTTCCACAGACGAATATGGGTGCTTTTTCCTGTTCCGCTTGGTGCAGTGAAAAGGTAAGCGTGTTCGTTATAGGAAATGGATGCGCCGTGCATTAATATGCGACTATGGGATGGAAGGATTTCCGCCAACTTCCGCAAAAGTGCAAGTGTTTCTAAATAAGTAGGCGAGAACTGGTTTTCAGAAGTTGCTTCTTGTTCTGCCAATATGTCTTCATTACTCAATGAGACAGAAAAATCCGGTGTGACGTCATTGACAAGATAGTCTTTAAAGAAATTTCTCAACTCATCATACACACTATTTATTTCGATATATTTATCCGCTAATCCAACAATAAAATTCATATTCTTATACCTCTATATTTCTGCATTTATTATACACTATTTTGGAAAAAAAGAAAGTTGTTATAGATTTTTTGGGGTGGAAATGTTATAATTGAGAAAATCTTATTGATTAGAAAGGGAGATAGTGATGAGTAAGAAAAATCTAAGATACATAGTTGGAATTATTGTTGTGATGATGGTTAGCGTTTTGGCGCTTGGCGGTTGTAAAAAGAACCGTGATAAAGATAAAGAAAATGTTGGTGTAGAAGGTGGTCTACAGGTGGAGGAATCAGGTGAGGGTGATTCGGTTGATTTTGAAGATGTTTTTTCAGATGAGGAAGATGACAAGACTGATACTGACAAGGATGGCACACCTGATAAGGATGATGATGACGACGATAACGACGGTACTCCTGATAAAAAAGATGATGATGATAACAACGATGGTACTCCTGATAAGGAAGACCCGAAACATCCATCTTATGAAGGTAATGATAAAGAAGACAACAAGGATGATGATAAGGACGACGATAAAGGGAATGTTACAGATGATGAGGAAACGAACTGGAGTCCATTCTTCTAGAAATGATGCGGTAGTGCAATGCACTACCGTTTTTGTTATATGGTGTGCACACCGATTATGGAGCTTGAAACAGTGGAATCTCTGGTGGTACAAAGGTGAATACTACAAATGTTAAGGCGAGTAAACACAAGATGAACAGAGCCAATAGAGGTGCTATGCATAATTCATTTGCATTTTTAAATAGCCACAATTCTAGCAAATAGGTGGCTGCGGCAACTACGAAAAATATGATAATATTTATCCAATCGTTTGACGTGCCTGATATACCAGTATAAGTATAATATAGGACGGGAATCATGATGATTCCGAATAATATACCCACTAGCTTCACGCACCAGAAGTTTTCGTATTGTGCCCCGATAAATTGGCGTTCTATCAGTGCAAAGAGAAACATAGGAACAAACAACAGCTTCATATGTTCCCAAATAGATTCATTTACGGCAGAAAAGGGTGCGACGAAAACGCTTTGATTAGTCCAATTATATAGGAAATGTAGTAGTGTTCCGGCAATTGCAGTAAAAATGAAACCTGTATGCTGCCAATATAATAATCTATTCCGCATGTATCATCCTCCGTATATAGCTTAATACAAAGAAGTATATTCAGAAGTAGAATGAGATATACTGCACAAATGCAACTCATACTATAAGGGCTTGACAAAATCTGTCAACTATGTAATAATACGCATTGCCTTTCACATAGGAGGAAAGAGAATGAAATTCGGAATTACATTTTTTATTAGCAACATTTTATTGGGTGTAGGACTCGCAATGGACGCTTTTTCAGTATCTTTAGCAAATGGACTGAATGAGCCGTGCATGAGAAAACGAAAAATGTGTGGTGTCGCCGGAACCTTTGCTTTTTTTCAGGCCTTTATGCCACTGACAGGGTGGGTGTGTGTCCATACGATGCTGAAGTATTTCAAGGCGTTTGGTGTGTTGATTCCTTGGATTGCACTTGCCCTACTTGGTTATATTGGCGTTAGCATGATATGTGAGGGGGTAAAAAATGAAGGAGATGCGTGTTCCGGAAAAGGGATTGGTCTTTGGGGCCTGTTTATACAGGGGATAGCCACATCCATCGATGCTCTTTCGGTTGGATTTGTCATTTCGGATTACGACTTTACATCGGCTTTGCTGGCATCCTTGTTGATTGGATTGGTTACTTTTGTTATTTGCCTGGTTGGTCTGTTTATCGGAAGAAAAGCAGGTATGAAATTTGCAGGAAAGGCCGGTATACTCGGCGGCGTAATTTTAATTCTAATTGGTTTAGAAATTTTTATAAGCAGTTGGCTATAAAAATAGATATATAAATAGATAAGAAAGGTTGACATTGGTCAGCTTTTCTTGTTATAATACATTTAACAATTAGGTTAAATGTTAAATAAAAGAGGTGATAATGTGGGTATACACAATACGCTTAAAGCACTCGCAGACCCTATACGCCGAGAGATTTTAAACTTATTAAAGAAGGGGAAAATGTCTGCAGGTGAGATTACAGACCATTTCGAAGTAACCGGTGCATCGATTTCGAGGCATTTGTCAGTATTAAAAGAAGCGGACCTAATTCGAGACGAAAGAGAAGGAAAGTTTATTATTTATGAATTAAATGCATCGGTATTGGAAGAGATTATGCTTTGGATTACAGATTTGAAAGGGGAAACGAATAATGATTAAGAAAAATAAAGGGAAACTGATTTTGACTTCGATTATTATATTAATTCCTATTGTTATTGGACTGATTCTGTGGGATAAACTGCCGGACAAGGTGCCTACCCATTGGAATGCAGAAGGTGTGGTAGATGGATGGAGCAGTAAGGGATTTGCTGTTTTTGGCCTGCCAACGTTTCTGTTTGTTGTGCATTGGATTTGTGTATTGGCAACCGGCGCTGATCCGAAAAAACAGAATCATACTGACAAGATTGTCGGACTTGTCTTATGGATTTGTCCAATTGTATCTACTATGATGTTGGTTTTTGTGTACGGGACAGCACTTGGTATGGAATTTAAAGTGGATAAAATTATGTTGGTTTTCATAGGAGCTGTGTTTATTGTGGTCGGAAATTATATGCCGAAGTGCAAACAGAATTATACCATTGGCATCAAACTTCCATGGACTTTAAATGATGAGGAAAACTGGAACAAAACACATCGTATGGCAGGAAAACTATGGGTAATCGCAGGTTTTATTGTGATGTTATGCATGCTTGCTCCGACAAATGTTATGGCTACAATATTTATTATAATACTTTTCGTTGCCGTGATTGCACCTACAATTTATTCTTATCTCTTATACAGAAATAAAAAGAAAAGTGGTGAATAATATGTATGCTATTCAAACAATAAATTTGACAAAATATTACGGGAAATCCAGAGGGATTGTAGACTTAAATCTTACGGTAAAAAAAGGGGAATTCTTTGGATTTATTGGACCAAATGGAGCGGGAAAAAGCACTTGTATCCGAACCCTTTTGGGATTGATTAAATGTAGCAGCGGCTCTGCAACTGTACTGGGATTAGATATCGAACGGGATAAGACAGAGATATTAAAGAGAGTTGGTTATATGCCATCGGAGACCATGTTCTATGCAGGTATGCGTGTGAAGGATGTGTTGAAATTATCAGCAGATTTGCGAAAGGTAAACTGCAGCGAGGAGGCCGGGATTCTTTGTGAAAGATTGCAGCTGGATGTGAATAAAAAGGTAGAAGAATTATCTTATGGAAATAAGAAGAAGGTGTCTATTGTATGCGCCCTTCAACACAAGCCGGAGCTTTTGATTTTAGATGAGCCGACCGGCGGCTTGGATCCACTTATGCAAAGGGAATTTTTCCAAATTCTCCAGGAGCGAAATGCGGAAGGAACAACCATATTTTTGTCTTCTCACATTTTGGCAGAAGTACAAAGAAATTGTACACGTGCGGGAATTATTCGTGAGGGAAGACTCATAGCCTGTGACAGTGTGGAAGCGTTGTCTCAGACCAAGGCCAAACGTGTTCATGTACAGGGAAACGTAAATATAGAGGAACTTGATCAGGTGCGCGATTTGCGACAAACAGAAAATGGATTCACATTTCTGTATGGCGGAGAGATTAAACAATTATTGGAAGTGTTGTCAAAACAGCCAATTCAGGATTTGGCAATTTCAGAACCTAATTTGGAAGAAATCTTTATGCATTATTATGTAGATGGAGGTGAGGCATAATGACATTGTTAAAACATGAATTAAGACAAAATCGCATCTCACTTCTTATCTGGACCGGAGCAATTACTTTTATGCTTGCCATCTGCATTTTTATTTATCCGGAAATGAAGGGAGAAATGGAGAGTATCAGTGATGTCTTTGCCGACATGGGAAATTTTTCAGCGGCCTTTGGGATGGATCAGCTAAACTTTGGCACCTTGCTCGGATATTACTCCATTGAATGTGGAAATACATTTGGGATGGGCGGTGCGTTTTTCGCTGCCCTCTGTGGTGCAGGTATTTTGGCGAAAGAAGAAAAGGACCGTACGGCAGAATTTTTGTTAACAAACCCGATTAGCAGAGCAAAGATTGTTACTCAAAAATTGTTGGCAGTATTTGCTCAGATTACGATTCTCAGCGTTTTTGTTTATACTGTTTCTGTTCTTTCTATGATTGCGGTGGGAGAAACGGTTCCGTGGAAAGAGGTCAATCTGCTTCATATAGCGAACTTCTTATTGCAGATAGAAATAGCAGCAATTTGCTTTGGAATCTCTGCCTTTTTAAAACGAGGAAGTCTTGGAATTGGACTTGGGATTGCTGTCATGATGTATTTCTTGAATCTAATTTCCAATATTACAGAGAGTGCAGAGTTTTTGAAATATTTGACTCCGTTTGGTTATACAGATGGTGCAAGCATTGTCGCAAATGTTGAATTAGACGTGAAACTTATTGCAATTGGAATGGTTTATGCAGTTGCAGGGATTGGAATTGCATATTGGAAGTATACAAAGAAAGATATTGTGTAATTAGTCGAAGTCCAACGGTCGTAAATAAATACTTAAGTCCAACCGTTGTCTTCATTTGCCATTTACATTATATGCAGAGATTGTGAGGAATATTTGTCGAAATTGGAAAATTATTCTTAAAATTGTTAAGAGGAGATGAATCATGCAGAAAAAGAAAATAATTCTGGCTTCTGCTTCGCCGAGAAGACGAGAGTTAATGCAACAGGCAGGGTATGAATTCGAAGTTCAAGTGAGTCATAAAGAAGAAACCTATATTAGTGAAACACCGGATGATATCGTAAAAGAGCTGGCACTTTTAAAAGCAAGGGATATTGCCGAACAGAATGAAGCGAAAGATTTGGTGGTCATAGGGGCAGATACTGTGGTTGCTTATCAGGGCGCTATCTTAGGCAAACCGAAATCAAAAGAGGATGCATTTGCAATGATTCAAAGTTTCCAAGGTGATAAGCATCAGGTATATACAGGTGTAGCTATTTTGAGTTATGATGGAGAGGGCAATGAAACTATTGTGAATCACGCAGTGAAAACAGATGTATATGTGAATTCTATGACGAATGAAGAGATTTGGAACTACATTGAAAGTGACAATGTTATGGACAAAGCAGGAAGCTATGGCATTCAAAGCGGATTTGCAATACACATTGAAAAGATTGAGGGAGACTACTTCAATGTAGTGGGGCTTCCGATTTCCTATATTTACAACATATTAAAAGACATAGAAGGGGTTGGAACACCATGAAAAAATCCCGGTTTACCATAACAACTACACATTATATATTATTGAGTTTTTTGACAGCTATACTGGTTGGAAGTGTTTTATTAACCTTGCCAATCAGTTCAGCAAGCGGGCAGGCGACACCATTTATTGATGCATTGTTTACAGCTACAACTGCCACCTGTGTGACAGGGCTCGTAGTAGTGCCAACGGTCACAGCGTGGAGTATATTTGGACAAATAGTGATTTTGATATTAATACAGATAGGCGGACTTGGCATTATCACAATCATGGCGAGCATTACCGTGTTTTTGCACAGAAGAATGGGACTGGCTGACAGATTACTTTTGCAGGATGCGTTTAATCTGAATACTTTGTCAGGCTTAGAAAATTTTGTGAGAAAAGTAATTAAAGGGACGTTTATTATAGAAGGAATTGGGGCTTGCATCTATATGACGGTGTTTGTACCACAGTTTGGCCTAAAGGGCATTTGGATATCGGTATTTACATCCATATCCGCCTTCTGTAACGCAGGAATTGATATCATTGCAGAAAATAGTCTGTGTAACTATACGTTAAACCCAGTTATCAATATTACCACTTGTCTGCTAATTATTCTTGGCGGATTTGGCTATATTGTTTGGTGGGATTTGATGCGCGTGAGCAAAGAAAAACGCACAAAGAAGGTGAAGTTTTGGAGAAGCCTCACCTTGCACAGCAAAATCGCAATTAGCGCAACGGCAGGGCTTATCCTAGTTGGGGGTATTCTGATTCTGCTGTTTGAATATAGAAATCCGAATACAATTGGTC
The DNA here is from genome assembly GCA_045531155.1 of Faecalimonas sp. Classification (GTDB taxonomy): domain Bacteria; phylum Bacillota; class Clostridia; order Lachnospirales; family Lachnospiraceae; genus Faecalimonas. The sequence continues at coordinate 7,034 of JAZSDK010000123.1, forward strand.
AATTTACGATTTTCGAAAAGATAGAAGTTGCTCTTTTCCAATCTGTGACCACAAGGACAGCCGGTTTTGCAACCATACCGCAGGAAAATCTAAGCAATGCATCGGCAATCATTTGCCTGCTGCTAATGTTTATTGGAGGCTCCCCTGTAGGAACTGCCGGCGGTATTAAGACGGTGACCTTTGTTGTGCTCATAGCTTCGGCATTTGCGACAATTCGCAATCAAAAAGAAGTTAACCTATTTGGAAGAACGTTGTCGAAAGAAGCAGTAAGCAAGGCGGCAGCAGTAACCTGTATGTCTTTTGCCATTATGTTTGTTTCAACAATTCTACTTTCGGTGGTAACTAATGCAGATGCCTTGGATATTGTCTATGAAACAGTCAGTGCGACGGCGACAGTAGGACTTACTCGAAATCTCACGCCGATATTAAATGGTTATGGGAAACTGATTATTATAGCAACCATGTATTTGGGACGTGTAGGTCCAATCTCTCTTGCTGTAGCATTTAATTTCAAGAGGGAAAAGAAAAATATCATTAAGAACCCAACCGAGGAAATCAGTGTAGGTTAGTCTGGTCTGGGAGAAGGAGAAGAAGAGATGAGTATTAATCGAACATATGCGGTTTTCGGTCTTGGACGATATGGAAGGGCCGTAGCAGAAGAGTTAGTGAAAAGCGGTGCTGAGGTTATCGCGATAGATGAAAATGAAGAATATGTAAATGATGCGAGCGCAAGCATTCCAATCTGTAAATGCGCAGACATCACAGATCCGGAAGTGATTGAAAAACTAGGCATTGCAAATGTAGATGTAGTAATCGTTGCAATGGCAAGCAATCTGGAAGCAAGTGTCATGGCAGTAACGCTTTGCAAAGAAGTCGGAGTACCAACAGTCATTGCGAAATGCTCCAACGAAATGCATCAGAAGATTTTAAGCCGAGTAGGTGCGGACCGCGTAGTCTTTCCTGAAAAGGAATCGGGAACGCGACTCGCAAAGAATATTTTGAGTTCCGGATTTGCGGATTTGATTGAACTATCAGAAGATGTGTCCATGGTGGAAATGGATGTTAAGGCAGAGTGGGAAGGGAAAACACTTCTGCAATTGAATTTGCGTAAAAAATATTCTATGAACGTGGTTGCAATTCGCAAGGGCACTGTGGTCGTGACGGATATAGACCCACAGATGCCGTTGGAGAAGGAAATGAAGCTGATTGTGATTGCGAATGTGGAGAAATTGAAGAAGATGAGATAGACAGAAAATACAAGAAGAGCGAACCGTGTATTTGCTACAAGGTTCGCTTTTAAACGCTTTCTTTATCTCGCTTCCCATCTTCCTGATGCACCGCATGGCAATACCAGTCCGTTGCTTGATACAGGAAGCCCAATTTCCTGAGAGTCTACCGTGCCGTTAAATTCTTTTAACTCCGTTGCCAGCATGTAAGTCAGTACAGCAGGTGCAAGCCCGGTTGTGTAAGAATTAATCAAGAAGAATAACGGTTCATCAGATAAAATCTGGGTACACAGTTTAATGAGTGGGTGAATCATATCTTCAATTTTCCAAATCTCACCCTTTGGCCCGCGTCCATAGGAAGGTGGGTCCATGATAATTGCATCGTATTTATTTCCACGGCGAATTTCTCGCTCAACAAATTTCACGCAGTCGTCTACCAGCCAACGAATTGGCGCTTCGGAAAGTCCGGAGGATGCAGCGTTTTCTTTTGCCCAGCCTACCATACCTTTGGACGCATCCACATGAGTCACATTTGCACCTGCAGCGGCAGCAGCTAAAGTAGCTCCGCCTGTATAAGCAAATAAATTCAGCACTTTAATTGGACGTCCTGCATTTCTGATTTTTTCAGAAAACCAGTCCCAGTTGGTTGCCTGCTCCGGGAATAGTCCGGTGTGCTTGAAACTAAATGGTTTCAAGTTGAATGTGAGATTCTTGTAATTGATTTGCCATTGTTCCGGCAAGTCAAAGAATTCCCATTCCCCGCCACCTTTTTTGCTGCGATGGTAGTGCCCATTCATGTTTCTCCAGCCTTTGTGCGCTTTCTTTGTATCCCAAATAACCTGTGGGTCTGGTCTTACCAAAAGGTAATCACCCCAGCGTTCTAGTTTTTCACCATTGGAAGTGTCGATTACTTCGTAATCCTTCCATCCATCTGCTATCCACATAATTAAATCCTTTCCTTATATATAGCATTCTTATCTTGTCTGCCCGGTTCCGCGAATGATGTACTTGTACGTATTCATTTCGCAAAGCCCCATTGGTCCTCTTGCGTGAATCTTCTGAGTAGAAATTCCGATTTCACAGCCCAGTCCGAATTCTCCACCATCTGTAAATCGTGTCGATGCATTTACGTATACGGCAGCACTGTCTACCATTTGTGTAAAGTAAGCTGCATTTGCATCATCCTGTGTAACAATGGACTCGCTATGATGCGTAGAGTGTTTTGCGATGTGGGAAACAGCTTCCTTTACATCCTCTACAATTTTTACAGCAAGTATATAATTCAAGAACTCAGTATCAAAATCCGTTTCTCCAGCAGGTGTACCGTCAATGATTTCCTGAGCTGCTTCATCAAGACGAAGTTCGCACACCGGTTTGCTATCTGCACGCTCTGTGAGGCGCTTCTTTAGTAAAGGAAGAAACTCATTTGCAACTTTTTTGTTTACAAGACAAACTTCAGCAGCATTGCATACAGAAGGTCGGCTCATCTTTGCATTTTCTACTATATTAATAGCTGTCTCTAAATCAGCAGTTTCATCGACATAAATATGGCAAATTCCGGTTCCGGTTTCAATGCAAGGAACGGTCGCGTTTTCTACACAGGCACGAATCAGACCTGCGCCACCACGTGGAATTAATAAATCTACTTTTCCGGCGGCAGTCATAAGTGCTGTTGCTTCGCTGCGGTCCGTGTTAGAAGGCATGCCAACTAGGTCAGCAGGAAGACCTGCATTTTCAAGACCTTCTTTTAACGCATTAACAATAGCCAAAGAAGAACGGAATGCTTCCTTCCCACCACGCAAGATGCATACGTTACCGCTCTTAATCAAAAGGGCAGCAGCATCGGAGGTTACATTTGGACGGCTTTCATAAATAACTGCAACTACACCAATTGGTACAGAAATCTTTTCCAGCTCCAAACCGTTATAAAGTGTTCGCGTTTCTAATACGCGTCCAACAGGGTCGGGTAAATCACATACATCTGTGATGCCTTTCGCCATTGCTTGAATGCGGGCTTCATCTAATCGCAAGCGGTCAGCCATTACTCCGTCACCGTAAGCAATCAAGTCTTCTTTATTCGCTTTTAAAATTTCTTCTGTATGTGCAATCAGGCTTTCGGCCATAGAATGAAGACCTTTATTCTTAGCATCTTCACTTAAAGAAGCTGCAATAGGTTTAACTGTTAAGGCAGCATCTAATAGTTCATGAACTGTCATATTAATCTTCCTTTCTTGTAAAACGTGTTCCAACGGATTTTCCATCAAATATATCGTAGAGAACCGCCGGATTACTTCCGTTAGCGATAATCATATCAATTCCTGCATCCATACAAATCTGTGCAGCGTTTAGTTTGGTTATCATACCACCGGTACCACGTGAAGTTCCGGCTGTACCCGCAAGGTTCATTATGTCCTCGTTAATTTCCTTTACTACAGGAATTAAACTGGCATCGGCAACCTTGCGAGGATCTGCTGTATAAAGACCATCAATGTCTGAAAGCAGAATTAACATGTCTGCATTCGCACTTGTTGCAATAATTGCGGACAAGGTGTCGTTGTCTCCAACCTTGATTTCTGAAGTAGCAATGGTATCGTTCTCATTTATAATAGGAAGAACACCGAATTCAAGAAGTCGGTTTAAAGTATTGTCAAAGTTTGTGTGGCGTTCCTCGTTTTCAAAATCAGCACCGGTCATTAACATCTGAGCAACCGTGTGATTGTACTCTTGAAATAATTTATCATAAGTATACATCAATTCACATTGACCAATGGCTGCACAAGCTTGCTTTGACGGAATGTCCTGTGGTTTATTTTTCAAACCAAGTTTTCCTACACCCATGGCGATAGCCCCTGATGATACAAAGATGATTTCCAATCCTGCATTTTTTAAATCAGAAATTACCTTGCAAAGGTTCTCAATTCTTCTTATATTAATATTACCGTTTTGATGAGTCAGCGTGGAAGTGCCAACTTTAATTACAACACGCATTGCGTTACCTCCTAAAGAAGCGTTTCATTTGTTTTACTTGAAAAAAAGTATACTATAAGGAAGGTTTTTACGCAAGTGATTAGAGAATAGTTAGGGCAAAGGAATTTTGGGTGTTTACGGTGTAGGAGGGTTGAAATGCTAGATGCATTGTAAAACTTCCTTATTTTATATTAAACCAAACAAAAACTACGGTGCAACATACCATAAACAGAAGTCGCGCCGTAGATGTAAAAAACACCATAAAAAAGTGCTAAAAAATATTTCAAAAAAACTAAAAAAAGTGCTTGCATTATAGATTTCTTTCCTGTATAATAAAAAAGCTGTGACAAGATAGCGATGAAGCGTGAGGTTGCTACCCACCGTGGTAGGTATTCCGTGGAGCGAATGTCAAGTTAGGAAACTGGCGACAAGTCACTGTACGAATCTATAACAGCCGTTGAGAGACGGTAACAACGTGTGAGTACTCACGACACACACGGGAGAGTGTACAGTCACCGCTTGTCGTACTAAACCCAAAGTACGAAAAGGAGGCGACTTTTTTTATGGCAAGTCAAGTAATGAGAATTACACTCAAAGCGTATGAACATCAATTAGTTGATGCAAGCGCAAAGAAAATCATCGAAACTGTAAAGAAAACAGGATCACAAGTAAGTGGACCAGTACCACTTCCAACAAAGAAGGAAGTTGTAACAATCTTAAGAGCGGTTCACAAATACAAAGATTCTCGTGAACAGTTCGAACAAAGAACTCATAAAAGACTCATTGATATCATTGCTCCAACACAAAAGACTGTTGATGCATTATCAAGATTAGAAATGCCAGCAGGTGTTTACATTGATATCAAAATGAAAAACAAGTAAGTTTTTTAATCCGAGGAGTTCAGTAACTAATTAACAAGCAGTTCAAATCCTAAAGTTTAGGATGAACGCCAACGGCGTTCCGCTGTAAATCACAGGAGGTAGTAATAATGAAGAAAGCTATTTTAGCGACAAAAGTCGGAATGACTCAAATCTTCAACGAAGACGGAGTGTTAACTCCAGTAACTGTTCTTCAAGCTGGTCCTTGTGTAGTAACACAAATCAAAACAGTTGAAAACGACGGTTACAGCGCAGTTCAAGTTGGTTTTGTAGATAAGAAAGACAAAATCGTGAACAAAGACGCAAACGGTAAAAAAGAAATCGTACACAGAAATGGTGTAACAAAAGCAGAAAAAGGACATTTTGCAAAAGCTGGTGTTTCAAGCAAGAGATTTGTAAGAGAATTCAAATTTGAAAATGCTGACGAGTACACATTGGCACAAGAAATCAAAGCTGATATCTTCGCTGCGGGAGATAAAGTAGATGCAACAGCAATCTCAAAAGGTAAAGGTTTCCAAGGTGCAATCAAGAGACATAACCAACACAGAGGTCCTATGACTCATGGTTCTAAGTTCCATCGTCATGCAGGTTCTAATGGTGCTGCATCTGATCCAAGTAAAGTATTCAAGGGCAAAAAGATGCCAGGACACATGGGAAGCAAGAGAATTACAATTCAAAATCTTGAAATCGTAAGAGTAGATGCTGAAAACAATTTAATCTTAGTAAAAGGATCAGTTCCAGGACCTAAGAAATCTTTAGTGACAATTAAAGAAAGCGTTAAAGCAAACTAGTCTTTAATAGGAAAGGAGGAACACTTGAGATGGCAAACGTAAATGTTTACAATATCGAAGGTAAAGAAGTTGGAACAATCGAATTAAATGATGCAGTATTCGGTGTTGAAGTTAACGAACACTTAATGCACATGGCGGTTGTGGGGCAACTTGCAAATAAACGTCAAGGAACTCAAAAAGCAAAAACACGCTCAGAAGTTTCAGGCGGTGGTAGAAAACCATGGAGACAAAAAGGAACAGGTCATGCAAGACAAGGTTCTACAAGAGCTCCACAATGGACAGGCGGCGGAGTTGTATTTGCTCCTACACCAAGAGACTACTCTTTCAAATTAAATAAGAAAGAAAAGAGAGCAGCTCTTAAATCAGCTCTTACATCAAGAGTACAAGAAAACAAATTCATCGTTATCGATGAAATGAACTTTGGAGAAATCAAAACAAAGAATTTCCAGAACATGTTAAATAACTTATCAGTAGCAAAAGCATTAGTTGTAATTGAAGAAGGCAACACAAATGCAGTATTATCTGCAAGAAACATCGCTGATGTTAAGACAGCCGGAACAAACACAATCAATGTATACGATATCTTGAAATACAACACAGTAATCGTAACAAAGGCTGCTGTTGCAACAATTGAGGAGGTGTACGCATAATGGCTAACATTCAATACTATGACGTAATCCTTAAACCAGTAGTAACAGAAAAGAGTATGGAGCTTATGGCTGACAAGAAATATACTTTCTTAGTACACACAGAAGCTACAAAATCTCAAGTTAAAGAAGCAGTAGAAAAAATGTTCAAAGGAACAAAAGTAAAAAGTGTTAACACAATGAATCTTGATGGTAAAACAAAAAGACGTGGTATGACATTTGGTAAAACTGCTAAAACAAAGAAAGCAATCGTTCAATTAACAGCTGATTCAGCAGATATTGAGATTTTCGAGGGTCTGTAGACTTGACGAAATCGAGCGATAGCGATGATTGAGTCCTAGTCGGGACCCGTTCGAGTAGCTTAGCGAATCAGAGTCGAAGACGATAGATGAGGTTAGCGAATCGAACTTGAAATTCTGACAGGAACTTAAGTAACAATTATATGGAAGACAAACCATGACAACAAATAATCAGAAGAATGAAAGGAGTGAACGTAATGGGAATTAAATCATATCGCCCATATACACCTTCCAGAAGACATATGACTGGTTCTGATTTTGCAGAAGTAACAAAGACAACTCCAGAAAAATCTTTGTTAGCATCAAAAAGCAGAACAGCAGGTCGTAACAATCAAGGAAAGATCACAGTAAGACACCGCGGAGGCGGAGCTAAGAGAAAATACAGAATCATCGATTTCAAGAGAAATAAAGATGGAATTCCAGCAACTGTAATCGGAATCGAATACGATCCAAACAGAACAGCTAATATCGCACTTATCTGCTATGCAGATGGTGAAAAAGCATACATCCTTGCACCACAAGGTTT
>JAZSDK010000153.1:0-11792 GCA_045531155.1 Faecalimonas sp.
ACAATTCCTGTTTGTTCTAGTAATGGGTATGACAAGTAGAGAACTTCGCCTACTTGTTTTTCTTCAAATATATATTCATGGTTTGCATAGTTTAGTCTGCTCATCCTATCTCCTCATCCTTTATATTATGAAATCAAACGCATTTTGTACTAATGTCACCTCGTTTGCCACAATTCCAACAACATCAAACCTTACTGGAACATCGTTTAAATAGTTCTTTTTCATATAATACATTGCGCATTTTGAAATTGTCCGTTGTTTTTGGACTGTTACTGCATCTAGAGGTGAGCCTGCACTATCATCTTTACGATATTTCACTTCCACAAACACAAGATATCCTTCATGCTTCGCAATAATATCTATCTCGCCATGTCTGCTGTAGAAATTATATTCGATAATCTGATAGCCATGCTCTTCTAGATATTTACCCGCAATTCTTTCATACTCATTGCCAATATTTCTTTTATTTTGCATATTCCTTCACTCAAATCCATCCTGTTTTCTCACCATTACGGTGTCAAAAGAAAATATTTCATGCTACACCGTAATTTTTCATAATATTAAATCGCATTTTTTCATTTTTACGGTTCCAAACTAATATTTGTTTCTTCACACCGTAAAAAAGCTCACAAACTAAAGTCATATGACAGAAATTAGAATGAAAAGTCACAAAAACTACGGTGCAAAAATAACATATTAAGTCGCATACCGTAAAACTCAAATAATTTTAACTTCACAAATCTAAAATTTACGGTACAACAGCACATATAACCAAATCCACACCGTAACCTCAAAATACTGCCACGACGCAATCCTATATTTTACGGTGTCAAAACCAGAGCAACCTGCGTTGCACCGTAAAACACTATGAAAAACTCTCGTAACTGTTCAGAGCCAACCTCGAAAGCACTTTGTGCTTCCTCGGTGTGGCGTATCCGCCAAATAAAATTTTAAAAACATGCTTAAAAAAGCAAGCATTTCACGCCTGTTTTATAAAATTTTGCTTGGCTCTGAACGGTTACAAGTTCTTAATAAAACTCTGTCTATGTATCGGTGTTGCCCCCATCTCCTGAATGGCCTGAATATGCGTAGACGTACCATAGCCTTTATTACTTGCAAATCCATATCCCGGAAGTACTTCCTCGTATTGCACCATCAAACGGTCTCTCGTTACTTTCGCAATAATGCTTGCTGCTGCAATTGATATACTCTTTGCATCACCCTTGATAATCGGAACCTGCTTAATATCCACCTCCGGAATGGTCACCGCATCATTCAGCAGTAAATCCGGACGTACCTTCAGATTGTCAATTGCCATGCGCATAGCCTCATAAGTTGCTTGCAGAATGTTAATTTCATCAATTCGACCCGGTCCAACAATTCCAATACCCGTTGCAACTGCCTTTTCCATAATCTCATCGTATAATGCCTCTCGCATTTTCTCCGATAATTTCTTGGAATCATTGAGATAAAGAATGTCGCAATCCTTTGGCAAAATTACAGCCCCTGCAACTACCGGTCCGGCAAGCGGGCCACGCCCAACCTCATCAATACCACAAATATATTGAAAATCTGCATACTTACATTCGTAAATACTCATATTTTCAATTCTTTTTTTCTCTTCTTCTAATTTCTCTTCCTGTTTCTTATATTTCGAAATCTGGCTGACAACACCTGCTCGGTTATCGTCAGCATACGCCTCATACAACGATAACAAAGTCTGTCTGTCGGCCTGTTCAAATTCTTTCTTTATTTCACCAATGCTCTTACTCATGCGAAATTACTCCAATACTATTCAATGGCCAGATGCGCACCCACGCTCTGCCAATTAATTCATCCCTATGCAAAACTCCCACATTCGGTTCTCGGCTGTCTGAGCTATGATTTCGGTTATCTCCTAGAACAAAATACTCATCTGGGCCCAATTTAATCGGTTCTGCCGCAAGACCGTATTTATCCTCATCAATTACCTCTCGGCCATAATGTTCATTAAGCAGCTCCCCGTTAATGTAAACATAACCATCTATAATCTGTACTGTCTCACCAGGAAGTCCTATGATTCGTTTGATGTAATAGGTATTCTCTGCATAGCGATATGGGAATACAATAATCTCGTAACGCTCCGGCGCACGGAAACGATAGGAAATCTTATCCACAATCAGATTATCCTCATCATGTAAGGTGTTCAGCATAGAGTCTCCGCTTACCTTTGTACGCTGTCCCACGTAGGTAACAATCAGATATGTAGCACATACCACAATCAAAATATATATAACCCATCCGAGGAATTCTCGCAAAGACCTTTCTACATCACTTTGATTTGCTAAGCGCTCCGTCCTTCTTCTCTCTCGTGCTCTTTTTTTCTTCCAATGTTCATAGCGATATCTACGCGCCATTTTTGCCCCTTCTTTCAGTCATTTATTCATAATCTTCCGGAAATTCCAATGTAATTCTTCCAAGTCTTCCGCTTCTGAAATCATCAACCAATAAAATCGCCGCCTTCCCCATATCAAGTTCATTGCCTCGAAGCAGACAGTGCCTGCTCTTTGCAATGTCCGCAAGACATTGATATGGATCATCAGATTCTATTATAGCATACTTTTCAGCTAATACACCCCTATAATATTTTTTCATAAATTGAATCATCTCTGCAGCCAGTTCTTCCGTATTCAGAATTTCATCCTTGATAGATCCAATAAACGCCAAGCGAAGTCCAACCGTCTGGTCCTCAAATTTTGGCCATAAAATTCCCGGTGTATCTAAAAGCTCCACATTCTTATTCAGGCGAATCCATTGCTTACCTTTGGTAACTCCAGGCTTGTTTCCGGTTTTCGCACATGCTTTGCCTGCCAAGGCATTGATAAATGTAGATTTTCCTACATTTGGAATACCAACCACCATGGCCCTAACCGGACGATTCAAAATACCTCTCTTACGGTCTCTTTCTATTTTTTCCTTACACGCCTCTTGAATAACACCTTGTATGGATTTGATTCCGCCACCCTTTTTGGAATTCACCTTTACAACGGAATACCCTTTTTCCTTAAAATAAGCAGCCCAAGCATCATTTTGCTTATCCTCTGCCAAATCTGATTTATTTAATAAGATTAATCTTGCCTTATTCTTTCCCAATTCATCAATGTCAGGATTACGACTACTCATGGGAATTCTGGCATCCACCAGTTCAATCACCAAATCAATTAATTTAATATCTTCCTGCATCATACGTTTCGCTTTCGTCATATGACCAGGATACCATTGAAAATGCATCTTTTTTCCCCTCTATCTAACAAATCCGAAATTATCACCGGCAATTACAAACCAAACTTTTCCTTCTATATCTGTCCTTTTCACATTGCCGATGTCAATATTTCTACTATCCTCACTATTCTGTCTGTCGTCGCCTAAGACAAAATATTCATTGTTTCCCAATTTCATCGGTTCACTTAAGATACCGACATCATCTATTTCTGTTGTTTGATATCTTTCCTTGATTTCTTTTCCATTTACAAAGATTTTTCCATCTTGAATCTCAACTGTTTCTCCCGGAAGGCCTACAATACGTTTGATATAATAATGAGAACTTTCATTACCGTTCGGCTTAAAAGCAACCACATCTCCTCTTTTTGGAGTACTCATGTTATAAACAACTTTATTAATCAGAGTGGTATCTCCATTACTCAGCTCCGGGTTCATGGAATCCCCTATCACGCTGACTCTCATACCAAAATACCATATAATCACAAATGCAATAAAACATACAATTGCAATTTCAAATGTCCATTTAAATATTTCACGAAATAAATCGTAATTGACTCGTCTTCTTTTCTTTCCAAATGTTAAATTTGCCATTGAAACACCGCCACACCCTGCACATCTTGCAGAGCGTCCTTTTTGCATAAAACACAAAAAGGGACAACTAGTTTTATTTAGTTGTCCCTCTCACATTTACTATTTTACTAATTCTTTTACCTTAGCTCTCTTACCAACACGTCCTCTTAAGTAGTTGAGTTTAGCTCTTCTTACTTTACCTCTACGGATAACTTCTACTTTTTCTACGTTTGGTGAGTGTAATGGCCAAGTTTTTTCAACGCCAATACCATTAGAATTCTTTCTAACTGTAAATGTTTCTCTTGCGCCGCCACCTTGTTTCTTCAGTACTACACCTTCGAAAACCTGAATTCTTTCACGATTTCCTTCTTTGATTTTACCGTATACTCTTACAGTATCACCAACGTTAAATGCAGGTACTTCTGCTTTTAATTGTTCAGCTTCAATTTTCTTAATAATATCGTTCATTGTGTTCCTCCTTATTATTCGGACGTTCTTAATACTCTTTGGTACCAGAGGACCATCTCTTTCTTCTCACAATCTTAGACATTCTACCATACTATTCCAATACTTTCAAGTATTTTTTTACAAATTCTTTTTCTTTTTGAGTTAAATTTGCTTTTTCCAACAAATCCGGTCTTCGCTCAGCAGTTCTGATAATGGATTGTTCCCTTCTCCACTTCTCTACATTCGCATGGTGACCGGAAAGCAAAATCTCCGGAACCTTTTTCCCATGCCATTCTTCCGGTCTTGTATACTGTGGATATTCTAAAAGATTATCCTGAAAACTCTCAAACTCTGCCGAAATATCATTGTGAAGTACCCCTGGAATCAAACGGGAAATTGCATCTATCATAACCATAGCCGGCAGTTCTCCGCCTGTCAGAACATAATCACCAATGGAAACGTAGTCAGTTACGATTTCCTCTAAGACGCGTTCGTCAATACCTTCATAATGTCCACAAAGGAAAATCAATTCTTCTTCTTTTGCAAACTCTTCCGCCATTGCCTGCGAAAATGTCTGGCCTTGTGGGGATAAATAAATCACGCGTGGCTTACTTTTCGCCTTTTCTACAACGGACTGATAAGCTCCGTATACAGGTCCTGCCTGCATCAGCATTCCCGCACCACCGCCATAGGTGTAATCATCCACACGATTGTGCTTATTTTCAGCGAAATCTCGAATATTGATTGCTTCAACAGAAAGTAAACCTTTGCTTTGGGCTCTTCCTATAATACTTGTGCTAAGTCCGTCCATTACCATTTCCGGAAACAATGTCAATATATGAAAGTTCATACTCTACACCAACCCTTTCGTTATATCAAACCCTCCAGCAGATGAATCGTCATCTTTTGATTTTCAATATCCACGTCCAAGATACATTGCTTAATTGCAGGAATAAGAACTTCACCGTGTTTCTTACTGCCAATGATATAAACATCATTTGCTCCTGTTTCCAACACATCCTTCAATGTTCCAAATTCCTCACCGTCATCTGTAAATACGGAAAGTCCAATCATATCCGCAATAAAATATTCGTCCTTGCGAAGCTTTACTGCATTTTCTCTATCTACCAAAAGGCTTTTGCCCTTGTATTTTTCAATGTCATTGATGTTGTCAATCCCTTTAAACTTCACAATTGCAAACTGCTTAAAGAACTTGACACTTTCCACTTCCAAAGGCAGATGCTCCCTGCCCGTGTCAAGAATCACCTTTTTTAATTTTTTAAAACGTTTTACGTCATCTGTTGTCGGGAATACCTTTACTTCCCCCCGCACGCCATGGGTAGAGGAAATCACTCCCACCTGTAATAATTGTTCCATATTTTCTCCTATTATGCGAATTGCAATTGAATCTCGCTTGCGAGATTCACACGCCTGCGGTGGTCACGTAGTGACATTTTCCATGTCACCGCAGTGCGATCCTGCGGAGCATGTCTATTTTTACATCAGGCACACCTGTTGTAAAAATAGACACCGCATTATGCGATGTCTACGATTACCTTTTTGTCTTCCTTTGCTGCTGCGGCTTTTACAACGGAACGGATTGCTTTTGCAATTCTTCCTTGTTTACCGATTACTTTACCCATATCAGATTCAGCCACTTTTACCTCGATTACAAGTGCCTTTCCATCTTCTTTTTCAGTAACAACAACTTCTTCAGGATGATCAACTAATGCCTTTGCAATTACTTCTACTAATTCGCGCATTACCTGTACCTCCACTATTTTGGAGCAGATTATTTTTCAATACCTGCTACTTTGAAAATTTTTCCAACCATTTCTGTAGGTTGAGCACCATTGTTTAACCATTTTTTAGCTGCTTCTTCGTCAACTTTGATTACACTTGGTTCTTTTGTTGGATCGTAGTATCCGATTTCTTCGATGAATTTACCATCTCTTGGTGAACGTGAATCTGCTACGATAATTCTGTAGAAAGGAGCTTTCTTTTGTCCCATTCTTCTTAATCTGATTTTTACTGCCATTTTTCTTTACCTCACATTACTTTTTTGTTTGTTAGTTTTATCTATGTGTTAAAAAGGAAATCTAATTTTTCCTTTCTTACCACCTCTGCCACCCATCATACCAGGAAGCTGTTTCATCATCTTCTTCATCTGTTCAAATTGTTTTACCAGACGATTCACTTCACTGATGTCCACACCGGCACCTCTTGCGATTCGATGTTTTCTTGATGGATTTAAAATATCCGGATTGCGGCGTTCCTCTTTGGTCATCGAATAGATTATGGATTCAATCCTTGCCATCTGCTTCTCGCCTGCATCCATGTCTTCGTCCTTGATTTTGGCATTACCCATCATGCCAAGACCAGGCATCATGCTCATGACACTGGAAAGTCCGCCCATCTTCTTCATCTGTTGCATGCTCATCAGATAATCCTCAAAGTCAAACTGAGCTTTCTTCATTTTTCGTGTCATTTCTTTGGCCTGTTCCTCGTCAATGCTTTCGCCTGCTTTTTCAATCAGACTTAAAACATCGCCCATTCCCAAAATACGGGAAGCCATTCTATCTGGATAAAACTGCTCCAAATCGGAAAGCTTTTCACCCATACCTACATAGAGAATCGGTCGTCCGGTAACTGCCTTAATGGAAAGTGCCGCACCGCCTCGGGTATCACCATCTAACTTGGTAACGATAACACCGTCAATTCCGATTTTCTCATTGAAACTGTTTGCTACATTAACCGCATCTTGACCTGTCATGGCATCCACAACTAAAATTGTCTGGTGCACGTCCACAGTTTCTTTTATTTCTTGCAGCTCGGCCATCATGTCTTCATCAATATGAAGTCGACCTGCTGTATCAAGAATTACAATATTGTTTCCATTCTTCGCTGCATGTTCCAGTGCTGCCTTGGCAATGTTCGCAGGCTTGTGGTTCTCACCCATGGAAAATACTTCCACACCTTGCTTTTCCCCGTTAATCTGCAATTGCTTAATCGCAGCCGGACGATACACATCACATGCAACCAACAATGGTTTCTTGCCTTTTAATTTGAATTTACCGGCAATCTTAGCAGTTGTCGTTGTCTTACCGGCACCCTGCAGACCTGCCATCATAATCACGGTAGTCGCCTGTCCCGGTTGCAGCTTAATCTCGGTTGTCTCAGAACCCATAAGTTTCACAAGTTCTTCATTTACAATCTTGATTACCATCTGTCCCGGATTCAATCCGTTCATTACGTCCTGCCCAATGGCACGCTCCTGAACGTCTTTTACAAATCCTTTTACAACCTTAAAGTTAACATCTGCTTCTAAGAGAGCCATCTTAACTTCCTTCAGTGCTGCTTTGACATCATCTTCCGTAAGACGTCCCTTACTGCGAAGATTCTTGAACACATTCTGAAGTTTTTCCGACAAACTATCAAATGCCATCCTATAACTCCTCTATAATCTCTCCTGAAATCTTTCTAATATCCTGAATCAACTGGCTTTCATCTGCCTTTGCTTCTTCTAAAAGCCCATTTATCTGATGTACCTTTTCTCTAATAGAAAGAAACTTATCTACCAAATGCAACTTTGCTTCATATTCTTCTAAAATCTTGTTGCATCGTTTAATCAAATCATGTACACCCTGTCTGCTGATACCGGCATCTTTTGCGATTTCACTCAGGGATAAATCTTCTACGATGAACTGTTCATAGATTTCTTTCTGGTGTTCTGTTAAGAGTTCGCCATAAAAATCATAGAGCAATGATTGTTTTAAAATCTCATCCATTTTTATCACCTTTGCTATAATAACGGATAAAAAAGAGGTTGTCAAGTAAAAATTCTTGACAACCTTAAAATTTTTATTTTAAAAGCTTCTGCACATTCAAAAGTCCGCTCCCCTGCCTTACCACAGGCATATTTAAATTGTCACAACTTTTCTTTAATCTTTTCTTTACCTCCTCATTGGTTAGGTTCGGCTCTTGGGCAAGTAGCAACGCAGCCGCACCGCTTACAACAGGCGTTGCCATAGAGGTTCCACTTTTCTTGGCATATAAATTTCCTTCCTGAAATTTGGAATTACAGGAAAAAATATTTGCTCCTGGTGCAACCAAATCCGGTTTTAAAATCTGTTTTTGCATGGAGCCTCTGCCCGAGTTCATAACGTCAGCAGTTCCAACTGTAATAATCTTCTTACTAAGGCCGGGAATGGTGATACTTCCTTCACTTGGGCCTAAGTTTCCTGCTGCTGCAACCACAACAATCCCCATATCCCACAGCATTTCCACCGCTCTCAATATGCGTTCTTCTCCCCATAGATTCACACCTGGTTTCATTCCCATTGATATATTTACAATCCGGATATTATACTTCTCCTGGTTTTCCAAAATCCAACGGAACCCTTTCATGCTATAGACAATGTCCCCACCACCATTTTCATCCAATACCTTTAATGCAATTAATTTGCAATGAGGCGCCATCCCTATTTGCGTGCTTCCGATAATGCCACACACATGAGTCCCATGTCCATTGTCGTCATAGAATTCTTGTCTCCCATTTACAAAATCACGAAAGAATAATGCATTTGCCTGAAGCTGTGGATGAAGCGTCATGCCTGTATCCATTACGGCGACCGTAATTCCTTTTTCCATCAATTGATTTTTTTTATTATATTGACAATGTACTAATTTTTTAACACGCTTCATATACTAATAGGTTCCTTTTTTATTAGGATATGTGTTTTGTGTTATTGCGTGCTTGATTTATTTTTACCTTTTAGTTCACATGGATAAGCCTCCTTACATATGATGAAGTGTAAATATAAATCACATGGAGGCTTATGATTATGAGCGATTTAAATGCAACTAACTGCGGATGTGTAAACGAAAGATCTAACAACTGTGGATGCGGATTTGGAAACAACTCTTGTATCTGGATCATCTTACTTCTTTTCTGTTGTGGCGGTAACTCTTGGGGTTCTAACCGTGGCGGATGCGGATGTGGCGATGACAGCTGCTTATGGATCATCATCTTGTTATTCTTCTGTGGCGGATTTGGCAACAACAGAAGTGGTAACGGTTGCGGATGTGGCTGCGACGATATGTGCTGCTAATTGTTAGGCGAAGAGTTCAGGGGTTCCCCTGTCTCGTAAAAAGAATGCGTCTTGACGCATTCTCCGCGCGCGAGTGGGCTGCGTAGCAGCAGCTTCTACTCCGCGAGCTGCGCACTTCTGGAGCGTAGCGAGTTTTTATGTTATAGGAAGTTCGGAGAACTTTCCTATAACAATAAAAAGTCTCTGTCCTTGTGGCAGAGGCTTTTTGCATTTTTGTTTCATAGAAATGCATCGCATGGGACTCATATTTTGCATAACGAATTCATATATTTTCACAACATTAGTTTTTTGGGAGGCTTTATGAACGATGACTTTTCTCACATGATGACACCCTTTGACCAATACATATCAAACCAATCATTGCAGATGACCAAACTATTAATCCCGTTTTTGCCTCCACAGAGCCAGCGTATGATAGCTGTATATGTAAAGTTTTTGGAGTTCCGCCACACATTATCTTTTTTTAGAAACATGAGGCGAAGCGCCTCTTCTCCGGAAGATATTATTGACGGGTT
Organism: Faecalimonas sp.; assembly: GCA_045531155.1. GTDB lineage: Bacteria > Bacillota > Clostridia > Lachnospirales > Lachnospiraceae > Faecalimonas. Next base: position 9,905 of record JAZSDK010000153.1, read on the forward strand.
GAAACCGTATTTATCCCCATCAGACCTTGAATCTTTTGACCAAATGCAGAATATGATGAACATGATGAGTATGATGCAGGAAATGCAAAATATGTCTGGCATGGATTTTGACCCTATGTCTATGATGGGAATGTTTGCACAAGAAGAACATACTGAATTTCAGAAAGAAGGTGAAACAAATGTTGGACTGGATGAACAATCCGTTACTGAAAGATATGGACCCGATAAAATTGGAGCTGATTAAGACAGCTGCTCACCAAACGGCAGGCAAAAGTGGCAACTCTCTTGCGCCTGTCTTAATGTCTCTCATTACATCAGCCAATCGAAAAGGCATACGCTTTTCTACAGATGAAATCACAATGATTTTAAACATACTAAAAGAAGGAAAATCCCCACAAGAGCAAATGCAGATTGACCAAACAGTGCAGATGGTGTCTAGTATGATGGCGAAAAATAGAAAGTAGAAGGATTAAAACCCTTCTACTTTTCTTTGACTTCGAATTTCTCTGCGTTTCTTTGCACTTTCCCATTCTGCTTTTTGTTCTTCTGTTTCAATAATTAATTGAGGTACCGTCACCGGTTTATCATTTTCGTCTAGTGCAACCATAACAAAATATGCACTATTGATTGCCTTTCTGACTCCTTCTTTATTTTCCACGTAAGTATCTACACGCACTTCCATAGAGGTTTTACCAACATAAGTAAGTCTGCCTACGATGACAACCATCTCATTTTGATATGCACCTTTCATAAAACGCAAATTATCCACTGATGCAGTTGTAACATTCATCATCGCATGACGCTTTGCAACGATTCCGGCAACCTCATCAATCCATTGCATTAAGATTCCACCAAATAAACGGTTTGCTCCGTTCAAATGATTTGGTCGCACAATGTGCACGGTTTCTGCCATAGAGTCTTGTACGCTTTTTGCTTTTATATCCATAATTAAAATCAATCCTTCCTTCTTCCCTTATATGTATATTTTACTTCTTTTTTTATAATCTCGTCAATCGTATTATATCCAATCCATATGTTTTAATTTAAAAATCTGCACCATCAAATCCTTATAAGTACTAGGCAAGTATTAAATGGGTATAGAACACACTTATTCATATCATTTTACCCAGAAACCTACTATTTTGTAATGAAAATCCATGATATTGTCAATAAATTTTCTATAAAACAGTATACTTACCCATAAAATACCCAGGATTTCGAAAAATCCTGGGTATAAAGGCCACTAATGAGCCATTTTATAGAAAGTTAGCTTTCTCGCAAACATCTAAGCCAGCAGACACCCCGTTCGGGGAGGACGCCTCAGCCGGCGTCCTCGCAGACAACATCACAAAACGTCTATTCTGCCTCTTCTCCATAAAGCGTAATCAGCTTCTTCAGATATTCATATCTTTCCTTTGCATATTGCTCAGATTGTGAGAATAACTTTTCTGCTCTTTCCGGATTTGCACGCATCAGTGCATTGTAACGCACTTCACCGTCCAAGAACTCACGGTAGCTTTCTGTTGGTTCTTTGCTATCAAGTGTAAACTTATTACCTTCTGCTGCTGGATTGTAGCGGAAGTTATGCCAGTAACCTGATTTCACAGCCAGCTCTTCTTCCGTCTGTGCTTTGTTCATACCTTTCTTAATACCATGATTGATACATGGTGCATAAGCAATAATGAGTGATGGACCCGGATAAGCCTCAGCTTCCGTAATCGCTTTCACAGTCTGGTTGAAATCTGCTCCCATGGAAATCTGAGCCACATACACATAGCCGTAGCTCATTGCAATACTTGCCATGTCTTTCTTCTTTACTTCCTTACCTGCTGCCGCAAATTGCGCAATCGCACCGGTTGGAGTTGACTTCGAAGATTGTCCACCCGTA
>JAZSDK010000171.1:0-2643 GCA_045531155.1 Faecalimonas sp.
TCTTACTTTGTGGGGGTCAAACAGAGTTGTGAAAAAATGGCTAAAGTATAGAAAATCATCGATAAAAGGTGATAAAAATATCTTGTGGGAAATGGAAGATATAATTTATGAAATAAGGAAGGATGTAGGTCTTGGAAGAAAACTTAAAAAGGGCGATATGTTAGCGTTTTTCGTAAATGACATAGAAAACTTAAAGTGATTTTGAAAAACGGATATGAAAAATGGCTTTGTGTAAGAGAAAGGAGATTATAGCGTGGATATACTACTAATGATGTGGTCTGTTATAGATATTGTGCTTTTAATAATATTGCCACTTAGGAAGAACGTGACGAAATATGAAAATGTGATGTGTAGACGCTCGATAGAAAGCGTAAAAAGTTTGGGTGCAAGACTGATGGATGTGTTATTAAAAATATTTTGGATGATTCCTGTGGGGTTAATTATATATATTTTAATACATTTTGTTCCAGATACAATAATTCAAAAGCTTTTAGAGTGGTATAAAGGAATATTTATTGTTGCTTTATTTCCGCTGCTTTTTACATGGATTAAGGAAAAGAATTTTAATATCAAATCAATATGGAATGGATGCCTGACTGTATTGGCAATTCTTTTTAGTATAGTAGGCTATATTATAGATACAGGAGATGTAAAAGCAATATCAGAGTATAGGGGTGCATTGGATGTATTAATGACAATGTTGGTAATAACCTTTATTGTTGCGGCGCTCGAGATACGAAAGGAAAGTAAAGAATATTATTCTAAAAAAATACCTAAGAAGGGTATCAGAAAAGACCTGTACTATCGGACTCCTGGACTGGTGTTAAATGTATCAAATGTTGAATTGATTAAGGGGTGTGAGAAATACTTTGATGAATATATATGTAGATATAGAAAAATCAAAGAATTACGTACAATAGAATATGTAAATTTGGCAGGGGTACATAGAGAATTATGGTATAAAAAAGCAGCACATTTTATGAAAATATTTGTTGCATTGAGTGTGCTAGTTGTAATAATGAATATGCCTTTCGGGATGTCATATAAATATTTGGTAGTATTAGGGCTTATACTCCTATTTGGAATTCTAATTGCTTTGTATAAACATATTGGTTTGGAATGCTTATACAAAATGGCGATTCGATATTTCTATGATGAATGGGGATACTATTTAACTTGTACAAGTCGAAGCAAATTCGTTGGAACCGTTCAAATGATTGAAGGGTCTAAATTTCACAAATATATACATTCGTTTTACGATATAGTGGCGCTGTGTAGAGCGGTAGCATTTAATGACAAAATGAATGGGGAAAATAAGATATGTATTGTTACAAGTAATTTAAGCGAGCTATTTTTAAGCCATTCTGATTACAAGGATAGTAAAAACTGGGTTATGGTAATACCATTATGGACAGCTGCGTTGTTTGAGTTTTATGTTACTGGCAAAATAAGCGATGATGCAAAAGATGTTCTGATGAAGTCTGCTGATGAAAGCGTAAGAGCTGATATAAGTATCTTTTTGCAAAGTTTTTGGGCTGATATAGAGAGAAAAGAACTTAAAGATGGTATTTCGAAATATATACAGCTATTCGAAGAAAAACTGTATGGTTAAACCAGTTAGTAATTGGGGTATAGAAATACGGAACTCCTCCCTCAGAGAGAGGGAGGAATATTCTATTAAAACACCTCCAAACTATCCTCCGCATCCACCCATGCCTGCATCTCACCGTCCAGCGCAAGTCTTGCATATTCCAACGGATTATCAATCGCCAGAGCATTCAGGCACCGTTGGGAATTTGGAGTGGTCCGTATCCCGGATTCTGCCTGATTACAGTCAATCCGGAGGATGTAGCCGTTATGGTGGTTAATGTCGATGCTGTTATGCATCGGGTTATATTCTGCGTGTATCAATTTCATTGTTATCAGTCCTTTCATTTGAGTTGGAGGAAAAAAGCCATGGGATTATTTTGGACTTGAAAAACTTTCGAAATAGATATAATAATCACAAAATGTACTATTATATAAAATAAAATATCACTAGAAATATTCAAAACAATACATGTTGTGATATTAACAGTTGTGTTGCTACTATCATTGAGTAATCTTTGATAGTGTCTCTAAAAAGCCAGATTTTATAGGGCTTTCCGAGAAATCGGGAAGCCCTTTTTACGTCTTGAAAAAGGTGGAAAGAATAGCGAAAAATAGAGTGAGCGGTTCCCAAATGGTGCCAAAAACAAAACTCCAGCGAATTTGGATATTCGTTGGAGTAATTATTATAATGATTTCTTCTTTAAATGTTTTAAATAGTTCTTTTTAAAGTCTCTGATGTTGTCGAAAAATTCCATTTCTGAACGAGAAAAAGAATTAGTCTCAGCCTTCTCGGAAAGAAGCTCCATAGTACAAATAAGGTCAGCAATTTGGAATAACTTATAATCTACAGGTTTCACTTTGCGGAATTCAACATGGGTATATAGTGTGCTGAATACCGATGTGAGAATTTTCGTTAGCTCAATTTGTCCGTTGTCATAGTAGATAATAACTTTGTCAAAGCTATTCCAAAAGTCTTCATTGCTTCGCAGTACGTCAGCCAGAGCTTTTGATACTTTTGAAGTCATTGTTATGACATCCGGGCATTCACTTTTC
>JAZSDK010000006.1:0-18856 GCA_045531155.1 Faecalimonas sp.
TACACATAATTTGAACACAAAATGTTTTTATAATGAATTTAGATAGTTGAAACATACAACTATCACCCCCTCATAAAGTAAGACCCTCGGCATTGCCGGGGGGAACACTTTACTCTCATTCCTTTAGATAACTAAGAGAAACAGTCGTAGAAATACGACTGTTTCTCTGTTTCCTGGAGCATAAATGGTTGGTTACTATAGAATTAAGTATTGATAAATTTTCTTAAAGATATATACTAAACATATACTAAATGTAAGGAAGTTTTGTATGAAAGTGCAAGTGAAAGAATGGAGAGAAGTAAATAAAAGCGGAAACAAGTCGGTTTCCCCACTGCGAAAAAAATACATTGCACGGTTAATGGTGCCCTTTCAGGCTCATCATGAAGAATAAATGTTGCACCACCTGCCACAATATTGTCGAAAATTTAGAAAATAAGGAGGATTACTCTATATCTTCCACTTTCTTTTCTAGTGGTGTTTCTAACACCTTCGGGTTTTTCATAATCTTACGGAACTCACGTAAAGCGAGGGCATAGTACAATCCGTCGCAGAAGCGTTCGTCAGACACAAGGCTGAATCCCATATGTTTTTCTACACTCACTTCGCCCTTATGAGCTACCGGTACTTCCTTTTCTTTTCCCATCGCAAAGAAAAGACCGTTTGTACCAAACTCACATGTGTGATGGAAGACGTGGTTAATTCCAAGGGACTTCAAATTTGTAATATAGAATGAAGTGTGGAAAGGACTGAAGTCAATAATTGCCTTTGGCAGCATATTGTGGCGGTCCATCCACATTAGGATACTTGCAATTACATTCAAGATACAACTAGGCATGGCGGTAAAGAAACGCGCCATTTTATCCGTGTCATTTTCTTCGGTTCGAAGGACAGTTTCCTTGCGAATTGCTTCATTAATTTTGTCCGCAATTTCAAGAATCGTTTCGGTACCTTCAAAGCATAGTTTGATTGTCGTATCCGGGCAATCAATATGTAATTCCGGATGAATGGTAAAGCTAACCCAGATTTTCGGTCTAGCATAAAGTTTACCATTCATGACAAAACGGTTAAGTCTAGGCCACTTCGCTAACATTCGAACAGCCCCGGCAATGAAGATATGCATATATCCCATCTTAATTCCCTCGGCTTCTTTTTCTTTAATGTATGCATCCCATGCATCACAATTAAAGGTATCCTCATACATATTCATGGAATCGTAACGCTTTTTCATAATAACGCCTGTGATAAGCTGCAACGGTTCTACGGTGCGAAGTCTACGCCCATCTGGTCTTTTTCCAAACATATAACGCCTCCTAGGTATAATAATATTACGAAATAATTATAAATATTTTATAATTTTTAAATATTTTATTTTGATTTTAAATGTTATAATGTGTTTTACACATGCTATTATTGTACATAATTCGTCATAAAATGACAAGGTTTTTTAGTCAGGAGTTAGAATGACATGGAAAAGAAACATACATCAACACTATTTAAAGTTATAAAATTCTTGGTTCGTTTTTTTTACGGAACGATGGAAGTGGTAGGACTGGAAAACTTGCCGGAAGACAATGCAATTATCGTGGGCAACCATTGCCAGTTAAACGGACCAATAGCGGGAGAATTGTTTTTGCCGGATAGCTGCTATATTTGGTGCGCAGGCCAGATGATGAATTTAAAAGAAGTGCCGGAATATGCATTTACTGATTTTTGGTCGCAAAAATCCAAATGGACACAGCCGTTTTATAAATTGGTATCATACCTTATTGCGCCTCTTTCGGTCTGCATTTTTAACAATGCCAGAACCATTGCGGTATATCGTGATATGCGAATAATGTCTACGTTTAAGGATAGCATCAAACTGTTACAGCAAGGTGCGAATATCCTCATCTTTCCGGAAAAAGACGAGAAGAATAATAATATTTTATACCAGTTTCAAGAAAATTTTATCGATATTGCAAAGCTTTATCATAAAAAGTCGGGTGTTGAGTTAACCTTTGTGCCAATATATATTGCGCCAAAGCTGAAGAAAATGTATATTGGTAAAGGAATCACTTATCACAGTGAGAATAGTATTGAGGAGGAAAGAAAGCGGATTTCCAATTACTTATCGGAAGAAATTACGGAGATTGCGCGTAGTCTGCCAAAACACACCGTAGTTCCATACCGCAACATACCAAAGAGATACTATTTAACGAATAAAGATATTAACGAGGTGCCGAGATGAGAAAACCAGTGGTTGACTACAGAACCTTCAGACTATCCAAGATAAACGAACCACAATTTAAGCATTTGCTGTTTCTGCTTGGATGGGTTGGCTATTTTATACTTTATTTTTTGACTGAGAATTTTATCCCATATGAAAAATGTTATCCAGTACATTGCTGGCTAGATGACGTTGTTCCATTTTGCGAATATTTTGTCATTCCATATGTGGGTTGGTATCTTTTGATTGTAGGTTCGCTGATTTATTTTGCGCTTTACAATCCGAAAAATTTTGAAAATATGAGTAAATTTATCATTGTAACACAGGTTGTTGCAATGGTGATTTACATACTGTTTCCGACTCGCCAGGATTTGAGACCGGAAATGTTCCCTAGAGAAAATGTTTTCACATGGATTCTTGGGATTATCTATCGGTTCGATACGAATACAGGTGTTTGCCCATCGCTGCATGTGGCATACTCTGTGGGTATTGCTTCCACATGGCTGAAGGAAAAGTCTGCATCAAAACTATGTAAAACACTGATTACGATATTCTGTTTCTTTGTATGCATATCCGTTGCGTTTGTTAAGCAGCATTCCGTTGTGGATATTTTTGCTGCAATTCCTGTGTGCATACTTGCAGAGATGATTGCATTTGGGAAATTATACTGTAAAAAATAATTGTAACTATTCAGAGCCAACCTCGAAAACACGTTGTGTTTCCTTAGTGTGGAGTATCCGCCAAATAAAATTTTAAAAACATACTTAAAAAAGCAAGCATTTTGCGTCTGTTTTATAAAATTTAGCTTGGCTCTGAACAGTTACATATTAGGGGCATATCTGAAAGTAAAGGCAGGTATGCCCAATTTTTTTGTCCAAGCGTTTGTATGTACAGTGACAGTGTATTCATTCGCATATCCCATGACATCATAGGAAAACATCATGTTTTTAAAATCATTGTTAACAATGTGATTGATTAAAACCTGCTGTAGCTTGCTTTGGTCCCCTATGAAGAGCTTGTTCGCAGTGATTGTAAGCGTCGCGGCATAGCCGGAGGAGTCAGCGTTGGTTACAACATTGTCAATAGTCGGTTCGCGACTAAATTGAAGGTAAAAAAATCCTAGTGCGAATGACAGACATAAAATAATTAGAAATATTTTTCGTTTCATAATGGTCCTCTTTTTTATATAGGGTGCACTACTATATAGTGTACAACTATACAACTTATATTTCAATACAGAGTTTCATATAATAAGCACAGGTGAGAAATATGAGTAAGTTATATATTGATTTGGAAACTGTATTAAAAGAGAAGAATGTTAGTAAAAACAAGTTGTGTTTCAATTGTAGTATGCAGAGAACACAGCTTAATAATTATTGTAAGAATAAGGTTAGAGGTGTTGATTTAACACTTCTCGGGAGAATGTGCAAGTATTTAGAGTGTACGCCAAATGATATATTAAAATTCAAGGATGAGGAATAGGATAACTACATCAAGGCAGGTGTCGGGAAAACCGGCACCTGCTTTTTGAGTAAAAATATTTAACAACGTCTAGTCATCATCACCAAAATGGAGTAAAATATAAGACACACCAATTTGATAAGAGGTAACGAATGCAAGAGATTAAATTATTATTAGAGCAAAGTTTGAATATAGATTTTCTTGGGGCAACACTTAGCAATCCCAAGGACAAGAATGGAATTACCAAGGTAAAGGTGCGTCCAATTCTTAAGAAGAAGGTTCTGCTTTTTCAGTGTGAAGAGCATAGGAACAATCAGGCCTTTCACCACAATTATGAAGCGGCTGAAGCCATTGAGAGGCTTGCAGATTATATGGAGTTATTTAAGCAGATGCAGCTGGAGACAAAACAGTTTAAAGCCACAGTTCTTGTGAGCAAGAAGGGCAAGGTGACCATTCAGAAAAAGCAGCAGACGGGTTGTGTGAAGGAGGTAAATTTATCTCATAATCGCAGTAAGAAATATATTTTGCAAGAGGGGATGAGGGTTCCGTTTTTGCAGGATTTGGGTGTTATGACTTCCGATGGGAAGATTGTCCGCACGAAGTTTGACAAATTCCGTCAGATTAACCGTTTCTTGGAGTTTGTTGAGGATATTTTGCCACAACTGGATAAGAATAAAGAGATAACCATTTTAGACTTCGGGTGCGGCAAGTCTTATCTGACTTTTGCAATGTATTATTATTTGCATGAATTAAAGAACATAGATGCACGTATTATTGGACTTGATTTGAAGACGGATGTGATTCGCCATTGTAATGAATTAGGTGAAAAATACGGGTATGAGAAACTGAAATTCCTGGAGGGAAATATCGCAGATTACACGGGGGTGGATGAAGTCGATATGGTAGTCACCCTTCATGCCTGCGATACAGCCACAGATTTTGCATTGGAAAAGGCAGTTGGCTGGAATGCAAAGGTGATTTTATCTGTTCCTTGCTGTCAGCATGAACTGAATGGACAGATGCACAGTGAGCTACTTGCACCATTGTTTAAATATGGTCTTATCAAGGAACGTATGGCGGCTTTGATTACCGATGCGATGCGAGCGGAATACTTAGAAAATCAGGGGTATGAAACTCAGATTTTAGAGTTTATCGATATGGAGCACACACCGAAGAATATATTAATTCGTGCGGTGAAAACGGGGAAAAAGAAAAATAATCAGGAAAGCATTCGGGCTTGTGAGGAGTTTTTCCATATCAAGCCTACATTGGGGAAATTATTAGATGAAAGAACGAACAATTAAGATTGTGGTTTTAGCGATTGTGTTTGTTGCAGCATTGATTGGTTTCAGTTTTTGGACGAATCGGGGAAATGCGGACATGACTGCAGAGATAGATGCAGCTACACTTCCTACTCTCTCCTTTGTGGTGGAGGGCAAAGAAGTGAATCTTTTGGTTGGGCATAAGCAAGAGATGAACGTGGTATCTATGCGAGATACAATAGCCGTTTGCGACACACAAGAGAAATTAACTGTGAAGATTTCTCATAATGAAAAGGGATACGATTCGTTGAAATACGAACTGTATTCTTTGGATGGAACAGAGCAGTTACATGAAGATAGTGTTGATAAAATAGAAAATAAGATGACACTGGATTTCAAAGGTGCTTTGAAAAAAGATAAGGAAGCGGTTCTGAAATTAACGCTTAATAAGGATGACGCGTCCCTTTACTATTATACAAGAATTGTGAAAGACAATGAGTATCATGTGAAAGAGTGTTTGGATTATGTGCAGGAGCTACACACAAATATGCTAAAAAAAGAGAATGAGGATGCGGTCAAGAAGGTAATGGAGGCAAATGCGTCCGGAGACAACTCCACCTTACAGCACGTAACCATTCATTCGGATTTGAAGCATTCTATGTGGGGTGAGTTAAAACCGGAAATAGTAGGTGATTTGCAGTATGAAATCAAGGAGACAAAAACTGCATACACTTCCGTTCTGTTAAGCTATCAGGTGAAGTGTGCAGGGGATAACAATAAAGAGGAGCTTTATAATGCAAAAGAATTTTTCAAGGTTTCTTACGGCAAAGATCGTATTTATCTTTTAGAATACGACAGAACAATGGAAGAAATTTTCAATACTTCCAATGTTGTGTTGAGTAGCAAGGGTGTTATTCTAGGACTTGCAGATAAAAATTTGTCATATAAGGTCAATGAAACAGGAACTATCATAGCCTTTGTTCAGGCCAATGAACTTTGGAGTTATAACAAGGATAAGGATGCATTTACCCTTGTATTTAGTTTTGCTGACGCGGAAAAAGAGGATGTGAGAAACCGGCTTGACCACCACTCTATTCAATTACTTTCTATGGAATCCAATGGAAGCATGACATTTTCGGTGTGTGGTTATATGAACCGAGGCATTCACGAAGGGGAATCCGGAATTGCAATCTATTATTACGATGTTTCTAAAAATATAGTGGAAGAGGTTGCATTTATACCGAGTGCTGATTCGAATCGTGTCATTGAGAATGAATTGAATGAACTTGCTTTTTATAACAAGGAGCAGGGTGTTTTATATACTATGGTGGATGGCACTTTACTGAAGGTGGCATTTGAGAAAAATGAACGTACCGTGCTCATAGAAGGCTTGCAGAAAGGTCAGTATGTTGCATCTGCGGATGGTCGTTTGCTTGCATACCAAAAGACAAACAATGGAACCGCTGAAACAGAAATCTGGGATTTTGCACAGGACAGCAAAAGAATTGTTGCAGTGGAGTCGGGAGAGGTTGTTGTTCCACTTGGATTTGTGGGTAGCGATTTTGTTTACGGCATCTCCAGACCAGAGGATGTTGGAGTCGATGTTTTGGGAAGTAAGGTTCAAGGCATGAACCGATTGGAAATCCGAAATGTGAATGATAAGGTGTTAAAAACGTATGAGAAACAGGGCGTTTATATTTTGGCTGCAACCATTGGTAGCAACCAGATTACCCTAAAGCAGGGAACGAAGAGTGGGAATGTGTATCAAGAAACCACAGAGGACTATATTACAAACAATGAGACTTCAGCAAACGAACAGGTGAAGCTGGATTCCTACTGGACAGATTTAAAACAGACACAATATCGTTTTGTTTTTTCTAGTGGTATTAAAGACAAGAAGGCTAAAACCATGAAAACAAAGCAGATGCTTGTTGAGGCACCGACAACATTGGAATTTGAAAAGGACGCCGATACCAGATATTATTATGTCTATGGGCTCGGAGAGCAGAAGGGAATCTTTGAAAATGGAGGAGATGCCATTGCACTTGCAGATGCGCTTTCAGGAGTTGTGATTTCGCCAGAGCAAAACTATGCGTGGGAAGATGGAAATCGCGTATCCTGGTATCGTAATTTTGAAGTCAGCCGATTTACACCGAACGCCGGAGAATCCACACTTGCAGCATGTGTAAGAAGAGTGCTGGCTTATGAAGGGAAAAAAGTAGATGTAGCCTCTGAAATGGGTGACGCATCGGTAGAACAGATTATGGAGAAGCATTTAAAAACAGAAGCACTTCGTTTTCGTGGCTGTTCTTCTGAGTCAATGCGCTATCTGATTGATAAGGGAGTGCCTGTGATTGCAATGAAAGATGGTTCCAATGCAATCTTGTTGATCGGATATGATGCAAAAACGGTGACTTATATTGAGCCAAGTAGTGGAAGTATTTTCACCAGTACCTTTGAGAAGGTGGATGAAATGTTAGCGAGAAGCGGCAAGACATTTATTGGATATGTAAGATGAGTTCATAAAAAATGGGAGTGCAAATGCATTCCCATTTTATGTCAACTTAAATATTCTGTTTCTGTGTTTCTGTAATGATGCGTATAGAATCATGCCCAGTACGCCGCACGATATGATTTCTCCAAGTCCAACCATTAGCATCATAAACGGTACAGTATATTTCATTCCGTAAGCATATCGAAGTATCAAAGGGATGATAATAGTGTTGGAAAGTATCGGTGGCAATGGCGCGAGGAATTTACTCTGCTTGCGCAATAAATAAGTAAAGTATGCACCAATCAAAGTCGCAAGGCTTCCAAAGATAACGTCCCATACAACAGCCCCTGCTAACACATTTCCTATTAGACACCCAATAAATAAGCCTGGAATGGCCGCTGGTGTAAATACCGGAAGAATAGTAAGTGCTTCTGCAATACGTACTTGTCCCACACTGAAGCTGATTGCGGCAAAAACTTCTGTCAGAATCACATAGACGGCGGCTATCATAGCTGCCTGTGTCAAAAATAAAACTTTCTTGTTTTTCATATTTTGTTGTCTCCTTAGTTTTGTTTTACGTCAGGATGGTTTCGAACTGACGAGAAAAATATATCATATTTCTGGTTATTCTGCAATCGCTTGTTCTAATGCAGCTGCTAATTGATCAGGGCAAGATGTGGCACGTGGACCGCATTTAATGCCTTTCATACGTGAGATTGCATCATTTACATCCATGCCTTCAACCAAAGCAGCAACGCCCTGTGTATTACCTGAGCATCCACCAAGGAATTTTACATTGCGTACTTTATTATCTTCGATATCGAAATTGATTTGCATTGAACAAACGCCTCTTGTTTTATATGAGTAACTCATCATGAACCTCCTAAACTAAATGATGTTGTCCACTTAGTATAACAAAGATGTTGTGGAAAATCTACACCAATGTTACAATAGAAAGCAATGAAGTATAAGTGAGGACAAACATATGACAATCGGTATTATAGGCGCAATGGAGGAAGAGGTTGCGGTATTAAAACATGAAATGAATATTGAAAAGACAGTAGATTACGCTTCCATGCAATTCTGCAAAGGTACATTGTGTGGGAAAAATGTTGTAATTGTAAGAAGTGGAATCGGTAAGGTGAATGCGGCAATCTGTGCACAGATTTTAGCAGATAAATTCAACGTGGATGTATTGATTAACACAGGAATTGCGGGTTCTTTAGATGCCGCCATTGATATTGGGGATATGGTAATTTCTACAGACCTGGTAGAGCATGACATGGATGCCACCATTTTTGGCGACCCACTGGGACAGGTTCCGCGAATGGACACATTTTCATTTCCTGCAGAAGCTAGCCTAATTGAAAAGGCAGTAGCGGCAAATGAAGAGGCAAACCCGGATATCAAGACATTTACGGGGCGTATTGTAAGCGGTGACCAGTTTGTTTCTTCGGCAGAGGTAAAGGAAAAGTTGGTGGAAAATTTCCAAGCGAAATGTACAGAAATGGAAGGCGCAGCCATCGCGCATACGGCATATTTAAATAAAATTTCGTGTGTCATAATCCGAGCAATTTCGGACAAAGCTGACAACAGCGCAACGATGGACTATCCAACCTTCGAGAAGAGAGCAATCGAGCATTCTGTAAGGCTTGTCCGCAATCTGTTGCCACGCATTTAGTGTGTGTCATAATAAAAAGTGACAAAATAAACCTATCAAAACCACATTAGGTGTAGAAAATTGTAAAACGAATTAAAGGGTCTAATTTCTAAAAATACGGTATAATCCCCGTAGAACAAAAAAGAAGGAGGACTCTTTTATTATGTTAGAGATTATTTTTTACGCAATGGGAGTTTTGCTGGGGATAAGCCTTTTGGCAAAACTGATTACCACATTTACAATTAGAAGAATGGTCAAAGAGGCCGCTGAGATACAAAAAAGCAATCATAAATTAATGAAGCTGATTAAGGCAAAGTTTGAGCATGCGAGTATGGTCAGCGACCGTGTGCAAAATGTAGGCGCGTTTGTGGATAAGTACCTATACGAGTACAAAATTTGTGGAATTCGACTTCACTCATTGCAGAATATTCCGAAAAGGGGACTTTTCATTATCTTGATTTTGGGTTTGTTTACGGTTTGTGAAAGCGTTCGCGTAGAAGGCATGACAATGGCAACGGTTGGGTACATACAGTGGACAGGTATTTTCCTGCTCCTTTTGCTATTGATACAATTTGTGTCGGGAGAAAAAACGCAGCTGGAGGCGGCTAGAAATTATATGGTGGACTATTTGGAAAATGTCTGTGTACACCGTTATGCAAAGAAACATCAAATGGTGGAGGAAGAAAGTTCTGAGGTGGTTCAGAAGGAGAATTTGCAGGGGGAAAATGGAACAGAAGAAGTTCAAGCGACTGTGAATGAAGTGAAGATGGAGGGGCAGGTCACTCCACAAATCAGTGAGGAGGAGAAAAGAAGTCAGCAGGAAATCAGAATTCGAGCCATTTTAGAAGAGTTTTTGGCTTGATAAACAAAGCGTTATTTGATAAAATAATATTAATTATAAGTTATTTTACAGAAAGGAAGATAAAAATGAGCAATAAGGTGACATTTGATTATTCAAAAGCAAATGGATTTATCAGAGAACATGAAGTAGAATACATGAGTAAGATTGCAAAAGATGCGGCAGATTTGCTTGTAAGCAAAAAAGGTGCGGGTAATGATTTTCTTGGTTGGGTTGACCTACCGGTTAATTATGACAAAGAAGAGTTTGCTCGTATTAAAGTTGCAGCAGAAAAGATTAAAAATGATTCAGAAGTATTATTAGTAATTGGTATTGGTGGTTCGTATCTTGGTGCAAGAGCTGCGATTGAATTTTTGAGACATAATTTTTACAACATGGTTTCAAAAGAAATTCGTAAAACACCAGAGATTTATTTTGTTGGTAATAATATCAGCAGTACATATATGAAACATCTGATTGATGTAATCGGAGAACGTGATTTTTCTCTTAACATTATCTCGAAATCAGGTACAACAACAGAACCAGCTATCGCTTTCCGTGTTTTTAAAGAACTTTTGGAAAACAAATATGGCAAAGCAGAGGCAGCTAAGAGAATTTACGCTACAACAGATAAATGCAGAGGAGCTCTTAAAGGGCTTGCTACTGAAGAAGGCTACGAAACATTTGTAGTACCGGATGATGTTGGTGGACGTTTCTCAGTGCTTACAGCAGTAGGTTTGCTTCCGATCGCAGTAAGCGGTGCTGACATTGACAAGTTAATGGAAGGTGCAGCTTCAGCAAGACAGATGGCATTAGAAGCACCATTTGAAGAAAATGATGCTCTTAAATATGCAGCAGTTCGTAATATTTTGCACAACAAAGGAAAAGCAATTGAAGTTTTGGCTAACTACGAGCCATCACTCCACTATATTTCTGAATGGTGGAAACAGCTTTATGGAGAAAGTGAAGGTAAAGACCAAAAAGGTATCTACCCAGCGTCTCTTGATTTAACAACAGACCTTCACTCCTTAGGACAATTTATTCAGGATGGTGCACGCATCATGTTTGAAACAGTTCTAAGCGTGGAAAATGTTGCTGAAGAAATCGTATTAAAAGAAGAACCAGTTGATTTGGATGGGCTTAATTATCTTGCGGGAAAAACAGTTGATTTTGTTAATAAGAACGCAATGAACGGAACAATCCTTGCTCATACAGATGGACAAACTCCAAACGTGATGGTTAATATTCCGGAACAAAATGAATTTTATCTTGGACAATTGTTCTATTTCTTCGAATTCGCTTGTGGTGTAAGCGGTTATATATTAGGTGTTAACCCATTTAACCAACCAGGTGTTGAAGATTACAAGAGAAATATGTTTGCATTGCTTGGCAAACCAGGTTATGAAAAAGAAAGAGAAGAATTATTAAAGAGATTATAATAAAAAGCAAGGGCCAGAGCTACCAAAAGGGTAGCTTTGGCTTCATTTACAGAAAGAGGTTAGGTAAGTTGTTGGCAAGTCATATTTTATATGAGATTATTGAAGAGGTAAAGTCAATTATAAATGAGGAGTGTTCCGTTTGGAATATGCAAGGAAAATGTATTGCATCCACATCGCAAGGTGTGGAAGAAACCTCAAAAGATGTAAAGGCATTTCTGGAAAAAGAAGATGCAGATGTATTTATCTCAAAGCAAAATGCATGTTTTGGAATACGTTATGACGGGCAATTAGTTTATGTGTTCTCCATTCACAAGGTAATTGATAATGTAGAAGTGCTGGGGAAACTTTGCGTTACCCGATTTGAACATGTGAATCAATTACTGGAAAAACGTGTGGATAAGAATCGTTTCTTCCAACAACTGCTTTTGGATAATTTACTTTTGGTAGATGTTTATAATCAAGCCAAAAAGATAAATGTTGATATTGAGGCAAAGCGAATGGTATTTGTTGTGGAGCCGAAAAGACAAAGCGACAGCCTTGTGTTAGAAACTATGAAAAGCCTATATTCTACAGGTGCCAGAGATTATATTACATCTGTGGATGAAGGACATATTATTCTAATCAAAGCTTTAGAAAAGACAGATGATTATCAAGAAGTAAATGAGATTGCAAAGGCAATTGTGGATGCACTTGGTTCTGAGGCTATGGTTGATGTTCGAGTTGCGTATGGAACCATCATAGAGGGATTGAAGGATGTGTCTAAGTGCTATAAAGAGGCAAGTATGGCGTTGGATGTGGGACGCATTTTCTATGTGGAGAAAAGTATTCTTGCATACAATGAACTTGGAATTGGTCGCCTGATTCATCAGTTGCCGATTTCTCTCTGCGAAATGTTTTTGCAAGAGGTGTTCCACGGTAATGCAATCGAGCAATTTGATAAGGAAACATTAGTTACAGTAAATTCATTCTTTGAAAACAACTTAAATATTTCTGAGACAGCTCGTAAAATGTATTTGCACCGTAATACCTTAGGTTATAGATTAGATAAAATTACTAGAACAACAGGTCTTGATGTGAAAAAATTTGACGATGCACTTACATTTAAGATTGCACTTATGGTATCTGACCATATGAAATTTTTGAGAAGTCAAGAATAAAATAAGGCAACATTAGGAGGAAACAAAATGATAAAATTATATGACAAGGGTGCGTTCCTTGTAAATGGAACAGAGCTTGTACAAGATACGGAAGGTTGCTGTCAAGGCATTACAAAAGAAGAGGCAGCAAAACAAACCATAGCGTATGGTATTTTGAAAGAGCATAATACATCTTCTGACATGAACCGTCTGAAGATTAAATTTGATAAATTAACGTCACACGACATTACATTTGTTGGAATTATTCAGACTGCGAGAGCATCCGGATTAGAAAAATTCCCAATTCCTTACGTTCTAACGAATTGTCACAACAGTTTGTGCGCAGTAGGTGGAACAATTAACGAGGATGACCACATGTTTGGTCTTACATGTGCAAAAAAATATGGTGGAGTATATGTACCACCTCATCAAGCAGTTATCCATCAGTTTGCAAGAGAAATGTTAGCAGGCGGCGGAAAAATGATTCTCGGTTCAGACAGCCATACTCGCTATGGTGCACTTGGCACTATGGCTATGGGCGAAGGCGGACCGGAGTTAGTAAAACAATTATTGAACAAAACATATGACATTAAAATGCCGGGTGTGGTTGCCATTTATTTAGATGGTGAACCATCTATTGGAGTTGGACCACAAGACGTTGCCCTGGCAATTATCGGTGCAACATTTGCAAATGGATACGTTAACAATAAAGTAATGGAATTTGTAGGACCAGGTGTTGCTAAGCTTAGTGCAGATTTCCGTATTGGAATCGACGTTATGACAACGGAGACAACTTGTCTGTCATCTATTTGGAAAACAGATGATACGATCAAAGAATTTTATGAGACTCATGGACGTGTAGAAGATTATAAAGAATTAAATCCTGGTGCAGTGGCTTACTATGATGGAGTAGTTTATGTAGATTTGAGCAAAATCAAACCTATGATTGCAATGCCATTCCACCCAAGTAATGTCTACACAATTGATGAAGTAAACGCAAATCTCAAAGACGTACTTCATGATGTAGAACAGAGAGCATTGGTAAGTCTTGACGGTGCAGTAGAATACTCGCTTCAAGATAAAATCCGCAATGGAAAATTGTATGTAGAGCAAGGAATTATTGCAGGCTGTGCAGGTGGTGGATTTGAAAATATCTGTGCGGCAGCGGATATCATGCGCGGTAAAAACATTGGTTCAGATGCATTTACACTTAGTGTATATCCGGCAAGTACACCTGTTTATATGGAGCTTGTTAGAAATGGTGCGGTGGCTGATCTTATGGCCGCAGGAACCATTGTGAAAACAGCGTTCTGCGGACCATGCTTTGGTGCAGGAGATACACCGGCTAACAATGCATTTAGTATTCGTCATTCAACCAGAAACTTCCCGAACCGTGAAGGTTCCAAATTACAAAGCGGACAGATTTCTTCTGTTGCGCTTATGGATGCACGTTCCATTGCGGCAACTGCAGCAAACAAAGGTTACTTGACATCGGCAGCAGATGTGATGGATATCGAATACAAGGCACCAAAATATCACTTTGATGCAAGCATTTACGCAAACCGTGTGTTTGACAGCAAGGGCGTAGCAGACCCAACTGTAGAAATTCAATTTGGACCAAACATCAAAGACTGGCCGGCAATGTCAGCACTTCCAGAGAATTTAGTGCTTAAAGTTGTTTCAGAGATTCATGACCCTGTAACAACAACAGATGAATTGATTCCATCTGGTGAAACCTCAAGCTATCGTTCTAACCCACTTGGACTTGCAGAGTTTGCGCTTTCTCGTAAAGACCCTGCATATGTTGGACGTGCGAAGGAAGTACAAAAAGCTCAGAAAGCAATTGAGAATGGAACATGTCCATTAGAAGTGTTAGACGAATTAAAACCGGTTATGGCTACAATCCGTACTGCTTATCCGGAAGTTGGAGAAGGCAACCTTGGCGTTGGTAGCACAATCTTTGCGGTAAAACCAGGAGATGGTTCGGCTCGTGAGCAGGCAGCATCTTGTCAAAAGGTGCTTGGCGGTTGGGCAAACATCGCAAATGAATATGCAACAAAACGTTACCGTTCAAACTTAATCAACTGGGGTATGCTTCCGTTTATTACAGAGGAAAGCCATGAAGCGCTTAGCTTCCAAAACGGCGATTACATTTTTGTTCCGAATGTAAGAAAAGCAGTGGAAGAAAAATGGGATGTAGTAAAAGCATTTGTAGTTGGTGAAGGATTGAAGGAAATTGAACTCAAACTTGGTGACCTTACAGATAATGAAAGAGAGATTATCTTAAAAGGATGCTTGATTAATTATTATAAGGGATAAGTATTCCAAAGCGCAGCTTGGCATTTGCCTGGCTGCGTTTTTTGAGGAATTGAGGTTAAATAATCAGACAATTCAAACAATTTACGAAAGAAGAAAAATAATTATAAAAATAATTAAAAATAGTATTGACAAATAAGAACTTCAATGTTAATATGAATACAACAAAACAAACCACTTAAGGAAAGAGGAATTTTCCAATAGAAATTGTTTCTGAAAAAGAAAGTTTTGGATTTTCAAGTAAGAAAGATTTCATATCAGATATTTCTGACGAGAAAGGAAATATAACGAATATGAAACATCCGAAATGGGAAGGAAAATTTTAAAAGTAAGAAACCTAGAAGAGAAAGAATTTCTTTAAGAATAGTTGAGGGAAAGGGAGGCTGAGAATCCAGTGGACAACGTAGAGTGCATAATTCAATATGTTAGTGGTATGGCAAATGTAACGACCTGTGATGAAAGCCTTTACCATAGATTATAATTCCAGAAGATATGAAAAAGTAAAAAGGGATTTGGAGAGTATAAGTAAATCTGGAAAAAAAGGAAAGATGATATATTTGCAAACATATTGAATGAAAGTATACCACATAAAAGATTAAAGTTATATAAATAAGATGTGTAAAGAAACATCAAATAGTAATAAAAAGTAAAGATGAATTTCGATATAACTTTAAGAAGACGGGCACACAGGTTTATATCACAAATATCCTCCAAATGTGAGAATAGAAAACAAATGAATAAAAATGAATATTAAATGGCAGTCATTATAAAAGGTTATGATGGCTGTCATTTTATGTTACATTTTTGTTACAACCATTTTGACATTGCATGTTGTGTGTGATAAAATAGTTGTAACTATTCAGAACCAACTTCGAAAACACGTTGTGTTTTCTCAGTGTGGCGTATCCGCCAAATAAAATTTTAAAAATATGCTTAAAAATGCAAGCATTTTACGTCTGTTTTATAAAATTTTGCTTGGTTCTGAACGGTTACAAATAATTCATATGTATGAAAGTTTTAATAGGGGTGAAATACAGTGGATAAACACGAATATCGTCAAAAAACAGAACAGATGCTTAAGTGCTTGGAGAACAAGTCATATAAAGAGGCGTATGAGATCGCGGAAAGTATTGACTGGCGCAAAGTGAAAAACGTTGCAGTTCTTTGTGCAGTGAGCGAAGTTTATGAATATAACGGAGAATATCAAAAGGGAAGAGACATATTGTTCTTGGCATATGACCGTCAACCGGACAGCAAGAAGATTATCTATCGTCTCGGAACGCTTGCTCTGAAGATGAACGAAATAAAAGAGGCTATGGACTGCTATGAGGAATTCGTAGCATTGGCGCCAAATGATCCGAACCGTTTCGTTTTCAAATATAAAATTTTAAAAAGTAAAAATGCACCGATTGCAGAGCAGATTGCCGTTTTGGAAGAGTTTAAAAAAGTAGAGTATGTAGAGAAATGGGCATTTGAACTTGCTGGATTATATAAAGAAGCAGGAATGATTTCTGAGTGTTTGGAAGAGTGCGATGATTTGATTCTTTGGTTTAGTGAAGGTAAATATATTTACAAAGCGATGGAATTGAAGATGCAGTATAAGCCGTTAACGCCATTACAACACGAGAAATATATGAGCCGTTTGGAAGAAGAGAAGGCACCTGTAGCAGAGGAAGCACCAGTGGCTGAAGAAGCTGCGGTTGAAGATGTGCCGTTAGTAGAAGAAACTATGGTAGAGGAGCCAGTGGCTGAGGAGCATGTAGCAGAGGTTGCAGAAGAGATTGCACTAGAGGTGGTTGCAGAAGAAGCACCTGCGGAGGAACCACCTGCGGAAGAAGTTGAAAATAAACCGACCATGTCCATTGAAGAAATCGTTCAGGATTGGCAAGAACAGCAGATGGAAAATGCACAGATGATTCAGGCAGAGTTTGAACGCGCGGAGCAAGAAAAGGCTGAGATTGCTGCAGAGGCTGAAAAGGCGGAAGAAGAAAAGGAAGAAATCCTTTCTGATGATGTTAGAAAATTAATGGAAGAACTGGAAGCTGAATCTGCTGAGATTGATGCACAAAAAACTGCGAAAGAAATAGAAGAAGTTGTAGAAGACAAGCCTTTATTACAAAAGGTAGTAGAGCAATTGTCTGCAATGGATATTAAACTACCAGGCAAGGAGGAAGTTGACGAATTTATTGCAACACCGGATGAACCGACAAGCACACCAGAGTCAATGGATGTACCGGAAATTGATATCACATACACGGAAACAGCAGACATTGAAAAGATGGTTGCGAAAGAAGTTGAAGGTATGGGAGAACTGCAACCAAGTGCCCTGAAAGCAGATGCAGAAGAAGGCATTAAGTTGGGAGATACACAAGAGATTGCGTTGTCAGCAAAAGCGTTGGCAAACGCGGCACGTGTAGATGTACCTGATGAGACACCGATGGAAGAGGTGACTGTAGCAAGTACGGTTATTCCACCTTACCAACCAGAAGAACCATCCAAAGCAGGCATGCCATATGATACAGGCTTTGTTGTTCAAGGACGTTATGATTTAGAAGCACATAGTGATATAGGTCTGAAAGCTGGTCTTACAGAAGAACAGAAGAAATTATTCTCTTATTTCGTACCGGTACATGGTATGAGTGAACAGATTGTAAAGGTTCTTCAGGATGATAAAAAATGTAAGTCTAGATATGGAACATCTAGAATTGGAAATGTACTCATTGTTGGACGTAGAGGTTCAGGAAAAACAGTTCTTGCAGTTAATATTGTAAAAGCAATTCAAAAATCCAGAAAAATGAAGCATGGAAAAGTTGCGATTGTAAAAGCAGAGGCTCTTAACAATAAGAATGTAAGTGATATTGTTGAAAAGCTCCATGGCGGAGCACTTGTTATTGAAAAGGCTTCCAGATTAAAACGTAATACGATTGAGGATTTGTGCGAATTGATGGAAGGACAGACAGGAGAACTTCTTGTTGTTCTTGAAGATGAAAGAAAACCAATTGAGCGACTCATGAATGAATATCCTAACTTTGCGAAAAAGTTCAGTTCTCGAATCGACCTACCGGTATTTATCAATGATGAACTTGTAACATTTGGTCAAACTTATGCAAAAGAGAATGGGTATAAAATTGACGAGATGGGAATCCTCGCATTGTACAGCGATATCGACATTCTTCAAAGAGAAGAGAAGGTGGTTACGGTTGCTGACGTAAAAGCCATCATAGATGATGCCATTGAGAATGCAAACAGAACTACATTGAAGAAGTTGGTGAAGAAGCTGGTTGGAAAGAATAAAGATGATTCTGACCGTATTATTTTAAAAGAAGAGGATTTTAGATAGAGCTTTTAAAGTATAATAAATATATTAATGACAGCCCTTAGGCGAAGGAGTGTATAAGACATGAGTAAAACTTATGAAGTTGGAGAATTGGATCAATATTTATTTGGACAAGGAAACCATTATGAGATTTATAAAAAGATGGGGTCCCATGTTGTAAAGGATGGGACAAGGAAAGGCGTATATTTCGCTGTGTGGGCGCCAAATGCTGTGTCGGTATCCGTAGTAGGAGATTTTAATGATTGGAAGCCAGGTGTACATATGATGGAACGCCAAGAGCCATTAGGAATTTACACTTGTTTTATACCGAATATAGATAAAGGTGCCTTATATAAATATTGTATCGAAACGATGACAGGGGAATATCTGTATAAAGCGGACCCGTTTGCGAATTATGCAGAGGTAAGACCGGGAAATGCATCGCGAGTAAGTGACATCAGCAATTTAAAATGGTCGGATACCAAATGGATGGAGGCCCGTAATGAATGGGACTTCCACGTGAATCCGGTATCTATTTATGAGGCACACATTGGTTCATGGAAACGTCATCCGGGTAGGGAAGACGATGGATTCTATACCTATCGTGAGTTTGCAGTGGAAGCGACCAAATATATCAAAGAAATGGGTTACACCCATATCGAACTTATGGGTATCGCAGAGTATCCGTTCGATGGTTCTTGGGGATATCAGGTGACAGGATATTATGC
>JAZSDK010000079.1:0-9468 GCA_045531155.1 Faecalimonas sp.
CCATTACCCTGCCGCAGATAATAAAGCAAATCTCCCAGATTCATGTTGGCATCTTGGGACGCCTCCATACCCGCATACTCCTCTAAGTTCAGGTACAGCACCTTCTTTTTTCTGGCACACTCTCTTCCCAGCGCCAAGGCAAAAGTGGTCTTCCCTACCCGATGAATAGGAGAATAAACAGCTACCATTCTTGCCCGTTCCTTGTTCATGCACCGCATGACATTCTCCTTGGTCCTATCTACATAGAACTCAAACACTTGACGAATAATCTCGTCTGCGCATTGGTATTTCCCAATGGCCCATTCTTCCTCGCCTAAATCCGCTACCTTGCCCTTTGCTAGAACAAAAACCTGATTGGCACCGATTTGGGTACGCTGAGCGTAAGCAATCTCTTCATCCACAATGAAAATGTGAATCTTTTTCGCTTGTTCAAGCTCCAAAACACGCTCAAAGCTGCTACATACGTACACCTTTACCGCCAAATCTTCACGTTCCGCAATGTTTTCTCCAAGGCCATTTGCATAACGAATTTCGCGATCACAAATCACAACATTCTTGTCACTCAAATGTATCATCCTCGTTTCTTATTCAATTTTTCTTTTGGATTGTTAGCCTGAAAACGGCTTTTAGAAAGTTAAAATTCTAGAACAACTTTTCTTGTACGTCGTATTATAGTCTTGCTTTTTTAAATTGTCTAGTACTTTTCTGTAAAAGATTTAAGTTTGTGCAATTTCTATAAAATTGGTATTGAAACGATACCATAAAGCATGGCCACTCCCGGCAAGCCCAAAAAGCCGGAAGCAAGAAAAGAAATTGCGTTAAATCCTACCTTTATAGCGATTTCTTCTTGTGCGAGAAACTGATTTGCAAAAAATATCAGTCCCATTCCCAAAATCGCCCTTATGATAAAATTTACCAAAAATTGTCCTTTTTGTTTCATAGAAAAATTTTCCTTTTTTATCATCTTATGCAACGATTTTGTAAATATTTTCTAGTATTCTTGTCTATAATATAAAAAAGGGGATGAGTAGATATGCATTTATTTCAAAAAACAATCCCAAAAGATACGGAAAATAAAGAACTACTAGATGAAATTGAACGTGTAAAAATGCAGATGGAAAATGCGCATTACAATTTTCAAAACGCAATGGACCCGGATTTGATTGATTGTTATATTTTCGAGAGCAACGCCGCCTGGAAAAGATATCGTTTCCTACTTAAAGAAGCAAAGAAAGGACTGTAGTTTCGTACAGCCCTTTCTAACTTAAATCGTAAATTTAATTTCTCTACCTGTTCTTTGATATTGCCTATATGTAACACCTGCTGCCTCCATCATTCTTTTTGACGCTTTTGTGGCCGGTGTGTCTGCATATTTATCGCTGTCATAAATGACTTCCTTAATTCCACACTGAATAATGGCTTTGGCACATTCGTTACATGGGAACAAGGATACATAAAGTTTCGCCCCTGCAAGGCTTCCGCCGCTGTAGTTCAAAATTGCATTCAATTCGCTGTGTGCCACATAGAGATATTTGGTATCTAATGGGTCCACGCAGTCTCTGGCCCATGGAAATTCATCATCGGAGCAGCCTTTCGGGAAACCGTTATATCCCATAGAAAGAATCTTGTTATCCTGACTCACAATACAACATCCCACCTGTGAATTCGGGTCCTTTGAGCGCATTCCGGAAAGAATGGCAACTCCCATAAAATATTCATCCCATGAAATGTAATCGGTTCTTTTACTTGACATAAATTTATCCTCCGTATAACTTTTTATTCAATCAAGCCAATTCTACGTATGTGTCTTTCGTCTTCTGAAAATGGGGTGTTTAAGAAAATATCCACCATCTTTACGGCCAGCTCCGGACCAACCACTCTTCCACCTAATGCGATCACATTGGTGTCATTGTGCAATCTGGTAGCTTCTGCTGAGAAACAGTCTGAGCATAAAGCGCATCGAATGCCCTTCATTTTGTTTGCCGCAATGGAAATTCCAATTCCTGTTCCGCAAATCAAAATACCTTTTTTGCATTTGCCATCTAAAATTGCCTGTCCAACCTTTTTTGCAATAATCGGATAATCAACTGCTTCTCCATCACAGCCAAAATCCTGATACTCTAAACCATTTTTTTCTAAGTATTTTATAATCTCTAATTTCAGACCATATCCACCGTGGTCACATCCAATTGCTATCATACGTTTTTAGCCTCCTCGTTCAATGTCTCTGCTAATATTGTAATTAATTCCTGTAATAATTCAAAATTGCTGCCATATACTTGAAGTGGTTGTCCCATTGATGACTCAACCACTCGCTCATCATCAATATACTCACTTAAAGTATGTACATTTTTTACATTTTCATAATTCGCAGCTATTTTCCATTTTTGTGCTTCCTCAAATGTAAGCACCAGAGTTTCGTCATCTAAGTCTTCTTCCGTAAGTGGTGCCGCTTCATGAGATGCCAACGTCATCTGTTTGCTTCTCATAATCGCCTCTGCCTTTTGGTTGGCCGGCTCTGGGAAAAGAACTACCAGTCCGCGGGAACCGATTCGATACTCCTGAAGTAGATCCATGTGTCTGAGAAGCTCTGCCGCCATTGGTCCTCTGCAGCTATCCGCATTGCTGACAAATAGAATGCGTCTGTATTTCTGCAATCGCGTAATGCTGGAGGCCTGAATGGTATGGTGACCTGCTGCCTTCTCCAGACGATTCATGATAGCATAACCCATTCCGTCTGCCTCGAATGCTTCGCTGTAAATGTAGCTCACATCCTCCTCGTCAAACTCACGGAGTACCTTGTACAGATTCTTTGCAATTGTATTTTCATTGCTTCTGGAACCAATATTTTTGATAACTCCTGTTGAATAAGAATCTATGGTCTCATTGGTTGCAATAATTCCAACCTTGTATCCCAGTCGAGTCTGCTCATATGCAATCTGTTTAATTGCTTTAACGGCTTCCCCAGTCTCTCCCTCCACGATAATGAGTTGGGCTTTCGGTGCATAATGGCGATACTTCATCCCCGGCGCCTTCGGTGCTTCGTTGGCATCATCTGACAGAAGCGCCTGGTCTACGGTAATCTCACCAATGACTTCTTCTAGCATTTCTTTAGTAATGGCACCCGGTCTTAAAATCATCGGTGGTTCCACTGTCATATCAAGAATGGTAGATTCCACTCCAATGTCAACCGTTCCTCCATCGATAATCATGTCAATCTTTCCGTCCAAATCGTCCGCCACATGCTGCGCGCTTGTAGGACTAGGTCTTCCGGAAGTGTTCGCACTCGGTGCTGAAATATAGCCTCCGCCTGCTCGAATGACTGCTCTTGCAATCTCATCCGTCGGCATACGAACCGCAACAGTGGACAAACCACCAGTGGTTCCAAATGGTACAATATATTGTTTTTCAAAAATCAGTGTGAGAGGACCCGGCCAAAACCGCTCAACAATTTGTTTTGCCTTATCCGAAATATTTCTGGCAACAATCGGTAAATCCTCCACATCTGCAATGTGAACAATCAATGGATTGTCAGAAGGGCGGCCTTTTGCAGCATAGGTCTTTTTCGCAGCATTCTCATCAAGTGCGTTGGCTCCTAATCCATACACGGTTTCCGTTGGGAATGCTACGAGACCACCTTGCTTTAAGATCGCGCCTGCCTGCTTCAATATTTGTTCATCTAATTGATATCTGTCAATTTTTTCGATTCTTGTTTCCATAAATTTTATTATAACACTGTTTATACTATTTATCTAGTACGGATTTTTAGGGCTTATTCCTGCCCACTTTCTTTTTCGCCTTCCACATCACCGCTTAGCCACTTTACAACTCCTTCACAGATTGCCTGGGCTATCTGATCTTGATAATCTTCCTGCGTCAGTTTCGCCGCTTCGTCTGGGTTTGTAAGAAATCCACACTCCACAATAATGGTTGGTACTTGGCAATTCTTTAACATAAAGTATGTATCGTTCTCTTTTATCTGTCTTGTATTTGTCGGGTCAACGGTTCGAAGCTGCTCCTGTACAATAGTTGCTACATCCTCTGCCTCCGTCGTTGTTGTATGATAGAATACCTGCGCCCCTTTAATCTTGGCATCGGGATAGCTGTTCTGGTGAATACAAAGCGCAAGTTTCGGCTTGGTATCATTGATAAGCTGCACACGTTGATTTAAATCTTCCTTTTTTGCCTTAGGAACTTTGTCGTTGGTACGGGTCATCACGATCTTGATTCCAGCCTCTTCTAACATTTTTTTCACCTTTTTCGCAATCTGAAGATTCAGATCCTTTTCTAAAACGTCGTTAATACCTACTTTTCCAGGGTCTTCACCGCCATGTCCTGGGTCAACCACAATCACAACCTGATCCTTTTTAGCCTTTTTCTCCTCTTTTGAAACATTTGCCGTCAGCTCACTGAGTTTCCAACTGGCAATGATTGCTCCCATCAACAGGAACAGAATCATAAATAGTTCAATTTTCCTTTTCATGCATACACTCCAAACGTTTTTTGTAAAAGTATATGCAAAAGAAGAGCTGAAAATTCAGCCCTTCATCCATCAACTTCAATTCCGTAATCATACACGCTTTGCTACTTAGATACCTACAATCTTGACAACCTTACCATTTAACATCTGCACGCTCTTTTCAAATGTAGCAAAATCACAGACCTTTTCCACATTCCAAGTATTTTCTGCAAGCATAGGAAGGCGCTCCAATAAGTAATTTCGTTCAGCATACACCCCGTCTTCTACACTCTGGTATTCTTTTGGAATATGGTCACCCCATGCAAGTAATTGTCCCCCTATAATCTGCGAACTAGGTTCCGCCTTGTAACCGGTTTCTAAGATTGGAGATTTATGAAAAAGCGCTTTCCATTGATAGATAGACCAATCAAAAATTTCTTCCGGTTTCCACATGGTGAGCGGAGTTACTACATACATCGGATTCCAAGAACAATTAATAACCTTAAATCCACCATCCAACAGGTCCGGAGTAAGTTGATAATAATTCTCCCAAGACATAACGAGAATATCTTTGGAAATCATATCATTTACCGTCTTTGAAAATCCTTCCCAAACAATTGGTTGTTTCCCTTTTGCAAAACAGACATCCGCCACCTCTGAAATGAAATGAGCATACATCAATTCAGCAAGCATACCTTTATCCTCCATATGAGAATCAATACCTACGGTTTTCGCATACTCACAACAGCTCCGACATTTTGTCCATTCGTCCATTGTATAGGCCTCATCGCCGCCAATATGTATATATTTAGATTTTGGGAACATATCGCAAAGTTCCCCAAACAATTTTCTCATAGCTTCCATGGAATCAGTATGTTGGCAAATGACACCTTTTGTGCCAAACAACTCACCATATGCCTCACCAAAAGATTTGCAATGTCCTGGAACATCAATTTCCGGTGACAGTTCCACACCACGTGCATCGGCATATTTTACCAACTCTGCAATCTGCTCTCTTGTATAATGACGGTCTTTCGTAGACAACTCCGGATAAATGTCACTCGGTAAGGTGTAGCTTTCATCATCCGTAAAATGTAGTTGTAAAACAGCTACTTTGTAGAAATAGCACATATCCACATAACTGAGTAAATAAGAAAACGGATGCCAATTTCTTGCAAGGTCGACCATCATGCCACGATAGGTACTGTCCGGCTCATCCTCTATTGTAACTGCAGGCAATACAATTTTCCCGGCTTCAATCTGCATCATCTGTAAAATGGAAGCAAACCCATGATTTGCCCCCACCTTGTCCCCGGCATAGATGATTGCTCCTTCTTTCTCTATCACAATCCGATACGCTTCCGCTTCCATGTTCGTGTCTTGTATCACCTGGATAGCGGCATCTTCTTTTTCTTTTATCCCCATGTCAAATACTTTTTTAACATAGGATATAAAAGATGCAACTGCATCAGGAAATACACTCGTTTTTTTTATAATTGGTTCAAAGGAAACCGCGTCTTCGCAATTCACTGTAGGACGAATCAATTTCGGTGTAGGTATGATATTCATAATTTATATTTCTCCTTATGATTTTTTTACATTATAACACACTGACACTCAAAAAGCGAGAAGGGCTGAATTTTCAGCCCTTCTCTTAATTGCTATTCTCTTAATTCACATATTTCAGAATCAATTCCCAGGTATCGGATTTCTCGAATCCAAGTCTCCATGCAGCAACACCTGCAAGGTCATGCTCCTTCATCAGCTTCAGTTTTGCTTCCAAAGCAACCTCGTCCTCCAACCATACCTTGTAGGTTGCATCACCTTCTACCCACTCGGCATAATTCTGACCGGTTGCTTTATCTACTTTCACCTTCGCTCCTGCATTCTCAATCGCGATATTAATCTTGCTCATTCCGTAAGCCACGCTGGTTACGTTATAAGGATACTCTGCCGCATCTGTTCCTGCCTGTTCTTCCAGCTCTTCCTCCGTCTTTAAGACTTCCTTCCAAAGTCTTGTATAGAACGGAACTGCGTTAATCAGCTTTTCAGCCGGAACTTCCTTCAGCGCATCCTGAATTCCTTTTTTCACGAAATCCAAGGACGCAACAGGACCGCTTTCCAAAGAACTCTTATGGTGTTCATCGTAACCCATTATAATCACATAATCTACGACCTTTCCCTGCTCTTCCAAATCATATTGGGTACTGTATTGACTTGGAATCGGATTGTCTACCGATAAAATAATCTCGTTCTGTCTACATTTCAAAGAAAGCTCGCGAAGAAACTGCAGATAATGTTCCCCACATTCCTTTGAAACATGTTCAAAATCTACATTTATGCCATCTAATTTGTACTCAAGTGCCTTTCCAATCAACTGATTGGTCAGGTTCTCGCGGGTTGTTGTATGACTGAGAAGTTCATAGGTTTCTTCTTTTGACCCGATTCCCCCATCAAAGTCTTTCACTAGAGCCCACACTTCAATACCCAACTGATGTGCATAATTTACATACTGAGAGCTTGCCAAACTTGTCAGGTTTCCCTTCGTATCCTTCACCATAAACCAGGTTGGTGAAATAGTGGTTAATCCTTTCGTATCGGCAATCATTTCTAAAACATTGTTATTGGCATCCCTGTTACTTACCACATGCCAAGCCATATTAATTGTATAGTCTTTCGAAATATTCGGATATACCTGCTCTTTAAAAGGCCTTGATATTGTACGCACTTCTGCTTTCTTTAAACAAGTAGCTTTGATAAATCCTATAAAGCCATCCTCTGTCCGTACTTCTCTCCAATTTCCTTTTTCGCTAATAACTGTAACTCGGGTTTTCTTAGAAACATTTGTTATAATCTCACTCTTGACGTTATTGTCAATTCGAATCTGTGTGTTCTTTTTCACAGTTGCCTCAGTGGTTTTTCCCCACTTGCTCACAATCATAACACGATTTGGATTATCGTATACCGAAAATTCAATGTTTGTGTACTCTTGTACAAATGCAAGCGCAATATAGGCAGTATTCCCTTCCATTTTCAGGATTGTATAATCTTTACTCTTTGTTTCTTTCCGAAGTGTATAATCCTTACTTCCAACATTGACTCGAAGCGTTTCTTCCGGTAATGTATAAAGCAAAATGTTCTCATTCACATCCAAGTAGAAACGGCTATTTAAATAATCACGAACCACAGAATATTCTACGTACGGATTATCATCGATTATCGTTCCCCTTGCACCAACTATCTCGTTATCAATTATAATGGCAAGTTGATTCTCATTTTTTATACCATAATATTTATCGAGATTCACCCTTTCCTTAGATGGACCAAACAATTTTATCAGTAATGCTCCACCAATTATGCCAACGATTAATATAATAAAGAGTATAATCTTATGCATCAGGTCACGTTGTCTGCGTCTTTTCAAATACGCACGTCTGCTATTTCTGCTATTTTGCGTTCTTGGTCTGACTATATGTTCCATATCACACCTCCTACTAGGTTTCATTATAGCAACATTTTGCGCACGAGTCATTAACAATTTCGACAATTTTAATAATAATTGCTAAATTAATCTAAGCCAGAGGGGTTCTGTAGTCGATTAACTTTCAAAAATGTCATAAAAGGTCAATTCTCGCACATGTCCTTTCTCATCCCACACATAATCTCTCATATAGGCGGAATCTTCTCTCACCATAAGAGCCGTTACAATCTGCATAGGACTAGCCGGATAGTTATTCAATCTCATACTTATTCCCGAATTCTCATATTCTTCTAATTCCGTATAAAGCGCTTGAAAATTGTTTTCATTCATCATTATTTCCTCCTATAAGTATACCAGTAGCCGTGGCATAGATAACTTTATTCCTTTATAGTTGCAAAGACAATATGTGATATATTTAAAAGTTACCGCCGCTGACAAGAAGATAGGATTCTTAAAAATCATTTTTGAATATTTGATTAGAATCAATCATATGAAATGTCCTTGATGCTTAAAATACATAAAAATAGAATCATTAGACCTACATTGAGAAATAATTTAAAACATTTAGATAATACGTCCCTCCTCACTTAATAAACACAGCCACCTGACATACTATCTTCTTGTATTAAAATTATATGCACGAAAACAATCTGTTTGCAAGTTGTATTTTGTTGAAATATTTTCCACATTTTACCCCTTGTAAAATAAGGGTCTTTCGCGTTTTCCACAATGTATCAACAAGTTATCCACATGGTTATCCACATTCTCCACACGCTTATGTTGATATCTTTACAAAGTTTATAGAAATTTTCTTTACATATTTTTTGTTTTTGTTTATACTAATACAAATAAATAGAAATAATATATAGGATAGGAAGTGATGAATATGAAGATTGAAAAACTGAATGACAATCAAATACGCTGTACTTTAACACGTGCTGACTTGGCAGACCGCGAACTTAAGCTGAGCGAATTAGTCACAGGCACAGAAAAAGCAAAGTCACTCTTCCATGATATGATGCAGCAAGCTTCAGCTGAATTCGGTTTTGAAGCAGAAGATATGCCACTTATGATTGAAGCGGTGCCTGCATCTTCAGACTCTATCGTACTCATTATTACAAAATGTGATGATCCGGATCAGCTTGAGAATCGTTTTTCAAAATTCGGAGCATCCTTACAGGATTTAGAAAATAAAAAACATCATGTATTGGATAAATTAGAAGGGGCAGAAGAACTTCTTGATTTGCTGAACAAAGTCAAAGACGCTGTGGCCGGAACAACAAAACAAGCCGCACAGCATACAGAAGACACACCAAAGATTCGTCTGTTCTCATTTTCCACACTAGACTGTGTGATTCAGGCATGTCGATTGCTTGCTGATATGTATGAAGGTTCCAATACATTATACAAAGAAACGCCAGATGACATTTACGTATTGGCAATGACGCAATCCGAACATACACTTAACGACTATAACAAAATCTGTAACATGCTATATGAGTACGGATGTCTGGAAAAGGCTTCACCG
>JAZSDK010000097.1:0-20441 GCA_045531155.1 Faecalimonas sp.
TGGATTCTATACCTATCGTGAGTTTGCAGTGGAAGCGACCAAATATATCAAAGAAATGGGTTACACCCATATCGAACTTATGGGTATCGCAGAGTATCCGTTCGATGGTTCTTGGGGATATCAGGTGACAGGATATTATGCACCTACTTCCCGTTACGGAACACCGGAAGATTTTGCTTATATGATTAATTACTTCCATAAGAATAACATTGGTGTTATTTTGGATTGGGTTCCAGCTCATTTCCCAAGAGATGCGCATGGATTGGCTATGTTTGATGGAACTGCTGTTTTTGAACATGCAGACCCAAGACAAGGGGAGCATCCGGATTGGGGAACTAAAATCTTTAATTTTGGAAGACCTGAAGTACAGAACTTCCTGATTGCAAATGCGTTGTTCTGGATTGAACATTTCCATATTGATGGTTTGCGTGTAGATGCAGTTGCGTCTATGTTGTATTTGGATTATGGAAAAGAAGATGGTCAATGGGTTGCAAATAAATATGGCGGAAATGAGAATCTGGAAGCGATTGAGTTCTTCAAGCATTTGAATTCTGTAATTCTCGGACGTAATCCTGGAACCATGATGATTGCAGAGGAATCTACAGCATGGCCGAAGGTAACGGGGAAACCGGAGGATGATGGACTTGGTTTCAGTTTGAAATGGAATATGGGGTGGATGCATGATTTCACAGAGTATATGAAATTAGACCCGTATTTTAGAAAAGGTGCACATTACAATATGACATTCGCCATGAGTTATGCATACAGTGAAAATTATGTGCTTGTATTATCACATGACGAAGTTGTACATTTGAAATGCTCCATGTTAAATAAGATGCCTGGGCTTGGGTTTGATAAGTTTGCAAATCTGAAGGCTGGTTATGCGTTTATGATGGGACATTCCGGAAAGAAATTACTGTTCATGGGACAGGATTTTGCCCAATTACAGGAATGGAGCGAAGCTCGTGAACTTGATTGGTACTTACTAGGCGAGGAATGGCATAGAAATGTGCAGGAATTTACAAAAGACTTGTTGCATTTATATAAGAAAAATAAAGCTATGTATGAATGTGACGATAATTGGGAAGGCTTCGAATGGATTAATGCAGATGATGCGGACAGAAGCATTTACAGTTTCGTAAGACATTCGAAGGACCAAAAGAAAAACTTATTATTTGTATGCAATATGACGCCGATGGCGAGACCGGACTATCGTGTTGGTGTGCCAAAAGGCAAACAGTACAAATTGATTATTAATAGCGATGAATTAAAATATGGTGGAACAGGTCAGGAACGTCCGCAAGTTTACAAAGCAGTAAAATCAGAGTGTGACGGAAGACCGTATTCCTTTGCCTATGATTTACCACCATATGGGGTTGCGATTTTTGAGTATTAATTACTATTATTCGGGCTTCATGGCTGAATGATAAAGAGGTAAACATATGAGATTAAGGAATATACCAGGTGCGGATGACGTTATTAGACGTCATCCGATTGCTGTAAAGGAAAGTAAAGAGTATAAGGGAAAGTGGAACACACTTTTTGCAAACAGCAATCCCATTCACATTGAAATCGGTATGGGAAAAGGGCAGTTTATTTTAACTCTTGCAAAGCAGAATCCACAGATTAACTACATTGGAATTGAAAGATATTCTAGTGTTTTACTTCGTGCATTGGAGAAATTCGATACGGAGGAATTCTGTGAGCTTACCAATGTCAGATTTATATGTATGGATGCAATGGAACTTCCAGATGTATTTGAAGCAGAGGAAGTGGAGAAAATATATTTGAATTTTTCGGACCCGTGGCCGAAAAAAAGACATGCAAGGAGACGTTTGACTTCTACTGTATTTTTTGCACAGTACGATAAGGTGCTGGCAAAGGAAGGTGTGGTAGAGTTTAAAACAGACAATCGTCCATTGTTTGAATTCTCCTTAGAACAAGTCCAAGAGGCTGGTTGGAAATTGCTCGGTTCTACATTTGATTTGCATCATGATACAGCTATGAATCAAGGGAATGTGATGACAGAATATGAAGAAAAATTTTCTGCTCAAGGGAATCCGATTCACAAATTGATTGCAACAAGGATATACTAATAAAAAAGAGAAATGGTGCTATGTATGAGGCGACATTGCAATTTGTTTTATCACTGCAAAACATATCAGAGATGTGTACGGAGATTCCGAAAATCTTTTTGGGAAGTATACAAGGCACTTAATCCTAGGTGCAAACATAATACATGCAATAAGGCAAAGAATTTTTAGAACATTTTTAATAAAAAAATGCTTGCATTTCTTGGAAAAGCAATATATAATAAACCTTGCGTTATGAAATGCGATGCGCGATTAGCTCAGTTGGTAGAGCACCTGACTCTTAATCAGGGTGTCTAGGGTTCGAACCCCTAATCGCGCACTATACAAAGAAAACACTACTGAACTTAATCGGTAGTGCTTTTTTTATGCTATCTGAGTCCTTATTTTATCTAAATGGGATATATGTTGCCTTATTGCTAGAATTTCTGAAACAATGTGCAAATAGCCTTCTGTGGTCTCTATATTTTCATGCCCCATAAGTGCTTTTAACGAGTAGATATCTATTTTTCCATTTTGTTCGTATTGGTCTAAACAATAGTTAGTAGCAAAGTTATGACGTAATATATGGCACGAAAACGGAAACGGTAATTTTTTCGCAATTTTATGTACTAATTTTTTCAGAGTATTGCCAGTCACTAAATCACCCCTACGACCAACAAACACATAGTCGGAAGAGTGTGGGCATATAGCGAGATATTGCGACATAAACATTTTAGATAATTTGCCGAGTGGAACTAAACGGTCTTTGTTCCCTTTTCCATGTAACAACATAGTATTCGCATTAAAATCTACATCATCATGTTTTAATCTGCAAATTTCACATTGACGTAGTCCGGAGTCTAACATAAGTGCTATCATACATTTATTACGCAACGTCAACCATTCATTTTCAGCAACAATGTTTTTGAATATCAACGCTATATCTTCGGTAGAGTATATTTTAAGCATCTTTTTAGGCATCTTTGGAACAATTATTGATTTGGCACAGACATCAACACCATACTCATGCTCTAACCATTTCAAGAAGATTTTTGTATCACGGATATATGATGATATAGTTGCTCTTGAAATACCACGCTGAAATAGTGACTCTATGTAGTTGTCGATTTCTTCACGAGAAAGGCATACTAACGCAAACTCAGAGCCTATGTACTTAATAAACACACCGATATGTTGTTTGTAACTACTAAGCGATTTTTCGGTTAGTCCTGCAAGCATTTTCGCATGAATGAATTTGTCTAAAACTTCTTGTATTGTCATTTTACCCCTTTAATCTATCCAACCTAGTTGTTCTTTGTCACGTGGTGTTAGTTTATCTTCAAAACGATATGCTAAATCAACGAAATAATCTCCGTCGCCCCCATTTTTAGCAAACATTTTTGCAACCTTTCTACCGTTTTGGTGTTCCCATTGTTTTTGCTCTTCATCTAGTGTTTTTTCTTCTTTTTTTACTGTGAGTTTCAGACGCTTAACATTACCAATGAACTTATCCCATTTAGTTTCTGATGAACAACGGCTTTTATTACTATCGTCATGTTTGATTATTCTAAAATAGTGCGAAAGTATACCGAAAGCAACATCACCAATAATGCTATTATTTGCTAACAGTTTTGCACATTGATTTGCTCTATCATCATGTAATTCTAATTCCCAACGCACCCATGGAGTTACAATCAAGTTTGTTGTATCGTCTAAGATACCTTTGTTTTGTTCCAATTGTTTGTCATATATTCTTAATTGAATTTCACTTTGTGTACTACCGAAATAGAGTGTATGACCGATTTTTACATTGTCAGCAATCGTATTTTCACGTAAGGTTTTACATGAACGCCACTTAGACACAATTTGTTGCTTTTCTTGTTTTTTCTCTATTTCATCAAGCGTGTAATATTTAACACCTATATCATCAATAGCAAGGTCTAATCTAGTAATGCGAGCAATCTTTAATAATTTGGTAAGAAACAAAGATAATATCGTATCATTCCATGATTGCAACTCAAACGCTTTATAACCAAATGGAGTAACTTCCGAAATAGAGTTTTTATATGTTTCTAAGAGTGTAGCAATAGAACTTCCAGTTACGTTCACGTGTATTCCCATGTTTTCAGCACCATCATATAAAACACTAATATTTTCATGTTTCTTCATTCTCTTATAGCCATTAGCACCGCTTGGCATTTCACGGAAATTTGCTAAATCAAATCCCATAAACTCTATTACTTCATCTACAGTATAAGCACCTTGAACTGTGAATGATAACCAATCAATTTTTACTTCTAAAGCAATATCAAGATTTCCCATATTTTCAACCTTTCTGTATTTTGTACCCCCGTGTTACTATGTGGGGGTAAATACAAGTTACTGTCTTTCACTTGTAGTTTTATTCCTATATTTACGTTGTGTGTGTCAACCGCGTGCGCTCGAGTCTGAGCGCATGCGGTATTGAAACCACTATGTTACAACCTACACCAATACGTTATCGAAACCGCTATGTTGTGATTTACACCGAAAGCCACGATATAAATTGTCTCAGCGATTTAGTATGTCTCCGCGATACTCTGGCACTTGTAGTCGTTCATGCCTTTGCGACCAAGATTGCAGCTGCATTTAATTTATCTCCACAGGCTTATAAACAACTCGGTTGCTTGCGCAAGACTCCTCGTTAGTCAAGCGTTTGTGAACATTTTCGCTAGTTATTAACCGTTACTAACTGAGTGTATATACCGTGATAGCACCGTACTAGCACCGTTAACAAGTGTTAGCACTTTAGATACCTAATTTCTTTTATACTTGCATATTTGGTTCTTAATGGTGTATACTTAGGTAGACCGAATAAGGTAACGTAGTAGTACCACCTAAGACCTACCTATAAATTATCACAAAGTAGTACTACCGTCAACCCACCTATTTATTAGAAATACTTATAATAAGGAGCGATTTATTATGCCATCCAAATTACCGATAATCAAAGCAAATACAACACAAGAAAACATAGACAAAATGAAAGTTATAGCACAAGCAAATAAGAGAAGTGTAGCAAAAGAATTAGAATATCTCATTGAACAAAGAATAAAAGAATATGAAGATGAACACGGCGAAATAGATTTTGACGAAATAAAAGCCAAACAATTCAAAAGTGTTACAGATACAATGTACGAAAGTTTTTACGATATGATATTGAAAATGGCAAAAAAAACAAACAAGACACCACGTGAATTGTGGGAACAGCAATTAAATTCAATGTCTGAAAAGAAGAAAGCAAAAAAAGACTTTACCATTATTCAAGAATATGTAGAACAACGTATTGCAGAGAGCGAAAACGAATAAACTATAATAAACCTTGCCTTATTAAATATAAGCACCTAAATATCATACAATGGGTGCTTTATGTTTTGACTTTGTGCGTAACAATGGACTCTTAATCAGGGTGTCCAGGGTTCGAGCCCCTGATCGCGCACTAAGTACTGAATCTAGCAAGGTTCAGTACTTTTTTTATTCCCCAAATTCTCGTTGGAAAGGAGTCGTTATGAATAAATATAAACGCATTTTTACGATTGTATTAGATTCTCTGGGAATAGGAGAAATGGATGACTCAAAAGATTACGGTGATTCCGGTGTAAATACATTGGGACACATTGCAGAATATACAGAACGATTAAACATTCCGAATTTGCAGAAATTAGGAATTGCGAATTTGTGTCAATTAAAAGGTGTACAAGCGGTGGAAAAACCACTTGGGAAATATGCGAAGTTGAACGAAAAAAGCGTAGGAAAAGATACCATGACAGGTCATTGGGAGATCATGGGAATATACACTGACAAACCATTTCGGACCTTTA
This sequence comes from Faecalimonas sp., assembly GCA_045531155.1. GTDB lineage: Bacteria > Bacillota > Clostridia > Lachnospirales > Lachnospiraceae > Faecalimonas. Next base: position 5,933 of record JAZSDK010000097.1, read on the forward strand.
CGGAGCATGGATTTCCTAAGGAGTTGATTGACGAGCTATCAAAACGCACAGGGAGAACAATTATTGGGAATAAGAGTGCCAGTGGCACGGAGATTTTAGAAGAACTTGCAGAGGAAGAGATTGAGAAGGGACATTTGATTGTTTATACATCTGCGGATTCCGTGTTGCAGATATGTGGAAATGAAGACACAATGGGGCTTGAAACCCTTTATAGGTATTGTGAGATTGCACGGGAACTGACCATGAAGGACGAATGGAAGGTGGGGCGTGTAATCGCAAGACCTTATGTGGGGCAAAAAAAAGGCGAATTTAAAAGAACGGCAAACCGCCATGATTATGCTGTAAAGCCAAGTGGAGAGACAGTTTTAAATGTATTGAAGGATGCCGGTATGGATGTAATCTCTGTCGGGAAAATCAACGATATTTTTGCAGGCGAAGGTATTACCCAGTCCCATAAATCAAAGTCATCTGTGCATGGAATGGAGCAGACCATAGAGATTGCAAAAGAGGATTTCACAGGGCTTTGTTTCGTGAATTTAGTTGATTTTGACGCATTGTGGGGACATCGAAGAGATGTTGCCGGATATGCCAGAGAAATCGAAATGTTTGATGAAAAATTAGGAGAGTTATTGCCGCTTTTGAGAGAGGACGATTTGTTGATTCTCACAGCAGACCACGGGAATGACCCGACATATACAGGCACAGATCATACGAGAGAGAAAGTGCCATTTGTTGCTTGGTCACCGTCAATGCAGGAGGGTGGTTTGCTTCCTGAGCAAGATACTTTTGCAGTAATTGGTGCAACGATTGCAAAGAATTTTAATGTAGATTTGCCAGAAGGGTGTTTGGGAGTAGCACTGGAAATCTGATTGTGATATAATAAGAAATATTTTTAAGCGTATTAGGGGAAGAAGAATGGATGTAAAGAAATTTATCGGTTGGTGTATAAAGGGAATTATAATGAAACTTCGGAGAATGCCGAAGGAACACAAACGATTAGTCATATATGGAATTATAGCATTGCTTATTGGGGGAATGCTTGGAAACAGCATTGGTCGATCAAGGGAAGAAAAAAGGTCAGAAAAAAAAGTTGCCCAGGCGGTTGCTAAGGTGCAGGAAAAGGATGATAAGAAATTAAAAGAAGTTGAAAAGCAATTGTATGATTTGAAGGAAGAAATGAACGAGGAAGAGGTGGAGCTTCCTTGGAATATGATTCTTGTTAATAGTGAACATCCGATGGAAGAGGGATATGTTCCACAACTGAAGGAATTAGAGGAAGGTCTGAGCGTAGATGTGCGAATCGTAGATGCAGCGAAAGAAATGCTGGCTGATGCAAAAAAAGCTGGATTACACATTGACATTTGTTCTGCATATCGCTCGGTAGAAAGACAGGAGCAGGTTTTCGGGGAGTCCATGAAGGAGCGTGTCAAGGACGGTATGAGCTATTGGGATGCTTTTAATGAGACTTCACTCAATGTAGCCGTTCCTGGCACAAGCGAGCATGCCCTTGGACTTGCATTGGATTTAATTTCAAACCAATATACAGAGTTGGACGAGCGTCAGGAAACAACGGCTGAGGCAAAATGGCTGAAGGAAAATTGCCATAAATACGGATTTATCTTGAGATATCCACCTGAGAAAACAAACATTACAGGCATTATTTACGAACCGTGGCATTATCGCTATGTTGGAGTGGAAGATGCCACCAAGATTATGCAATTAGGAATTACATTGGAAGAGTATCTGCAAGATTATTATCAACCAAATGAGGGACAATAAGATGGTGGCTTGTTTTTGAAAGGATGAGATGGAATGAAATGGCAAGAATTATTATCAACAAAGCGACCACGCGAAGCAGTGGCAAAGCCGAAGCAAAAGGAAGATTTGCGAAGTGAGTTTGAAAAGGATTATCACAGAATCATAGGGAGCGCATCTTTTCGAAGATTGCAGGATAAGACGCAAGTTTTTCCGTTAGATAAAAGTGATTTTATACGAACAAGACTTACCCATTCCTTGGAGGTTTCTTCTTATGCAAAATCACTTGGTCAAAATATTGGAGAATATATTTTAACTTATATTAAGGACCCGAATTTTACATGGAAGGATAAAGAGGAAATTTGTAATATTTTGGAGTGCGCCGGACTGATTCACGATATTGGGAATCCACCTTTTGGACATTTTGGAGAAAGTGTGATTCGTGATTGGTTTAAACGCAACCTTCCAATTGTGAAATTCAAAGGCGAAACGGTGGAGAACCTGTTAACGGAACAGATGCGAGAGGATTTCTATCATTTTGAAGGAAATGCACAGGCACTTCGTTTGGTTACCAGGCTGCATTATTTGGTGGATGAACATGGAATGAACCTCACCTATGCTCTGCTTCATACCATTGTGAAGTATCCGGTTTCTTCTGTCGGAATTGACAAGACAACTGGCAACATCAAAGACAAGAAAATGGGATATTACTATGCCGATAAATGCATCTTTGAGTCCATTGTGAAGGAGACAGGGACAGATGGCAATCGCCATCCGCTGACTTTTATTTTGGAAGCAGCAGACGATATTGCTTACAAGACGGCTGATATTGAAGATGCATACGTGAAAGGATTTATTTCCTATTATCAGTTAAAGGAAGAACTCCGTCAGTTGCAGGAGAGAGAACCTGAGAATCCGTTTAGACCGTTGGAAAAACTGGAGCACAAGTATGAAAGTGGTGTCAATCGCGGTGTAAGTAATCCGGAAGAATATGCAGTGAAGAACTGGATTGTACAAGTACAGGGATTTCTAATCAATTGCGCGACTTATGGATTTACTTCTAATTATAATGCCATTATGGAAGGTACATATGGCAAGGATATTTTCTGTGGCACCTATGGAGAAGGCTTAATGCATCTTTTGGGTGACATGGCGTATCGCAGAGTGTTTACAACCCCATCTATCTATAAGATGGAGGTGGCTGAATCGGTGATCATGGACTTTTTAATGGACAAGTTTGTAAAAGCGGTTCTTTATTATGATACGGATGTGAAATTGAATGACATCGACAAAAGAGTGGTATCATTTATTTCGGAAAATTACAAGAGTGCATATCACAATCAGGCAGAAGGCAAGGACGAGAACGAGAAATTGTATTTGCGATTGCTGCTAGTAACAGATTATATTTGTGGCATGACGGATAGTTATGCGAAAAGATTGTATCAGGAATTAAATGCGGTGATATAGTTTTTATTTATATAAGGGCGAGGTGAAATTGGGAGATTTCATCTCGCCTTTGGTCTATTTGGGGGACAAGATGAATAAAGTGAGTAGTAGACAAGATTCGAAAGGAGAGCGAATATGGAGCAAACTACTCAGTATTTGTACGAATACCAAAATGGAAAAAGAGTACGTAACATTGGATTTATGAAGATAGAAAAGCAGATGGATAAATATCTGATACAGATTTATGCAAAGAACGTGGATGACATACAAGGCATACTGTTTCAGAAGGATAACGGTGAAAAATATGTAGGTGGATGGGAGGCGGAGATGTTGCCGGTGGAAGAAGAGATAACCACAGAGGCAATGCCACAACCGCAAACGATTGAACAAGATATACCACAGGATACACAAGAACAACCCGCATTCTCACAAATGCAGGCACCTACAGACAACATGCAGACTCCGAAAGGGCAGCGGGAGGGCTTGCAGGGGCTGGAAGAGAGATTGCAAGAGCAACAGATTGCTCCAATACTTCCAGAACAGGAAGAAATTGACTCTTACATACCTCCACGAAACGTTACTTATGAGAAGATTTCAAGACAGGACATCTCAAGATTTCCGCGAAAAGAATGGCGCGTTGCCAACAACAGTTTCTTACTTCATGGTTACCATAACTACCACCATCTGCTATGTATAGAAGAAGACGGAAAAACTTGGCTTGGAGTACCGGGAGTATTTCATGAAAAGGAAGAGGTTGCTGCAAAGGCTTTTGGATTTCCGGAGTTTCGCAGATTGACCGATGTGGATTTAAAATTAGAAGAAAATGAAAAGAATACATTTGAAGATTTCGGATATTGGTGTCGACAGATTCCTATGTCCTGAGTTATAATTGACACATGATGACACAAGACGAAAAATATATGAAGGAAGCCATTCGGCAGGCAAAGAAGGCGTATACACTCGGTGAGGTTCCCATTGGATGTGTGATTGTCTATGAAGGGAAGATAATCGGAAGGGGCTATAACCGAAGAACCATTGACAAAAATACGCTGGCTCACGCAGAGCTAATGGCGATTAAAAAAGCAAGTAAAAAGATGGATGACTGGCGGCTTGAGGACTGCACTATGTATGTCACACTGGAACCGTGCCAAATGTGTTCCGGAGCAATTGTGCAATCGCGTATGAAGAAGGTTGTGATTGGATGTATGAATCCAAAGGCGGGATGCGCAGGCTCTATTTTGAATTTATTACAAATGGAAGAATTTAATCATCAGGTTGAATTGGAAATCGGTGTTCTTGGCGAAGAATGTAGTAATATGATGAAAAGTTTTTTCAAAGAATTGCGTGAGAAAAAGCGTCAAGAGCATTGACATATATGCAAAAAGAATAGTATAATAAATAACCGTGCAGCCGGGGTGTTAGCGGTACCTTGTACCTACAATCCGCTATAGTAGGGGTGATGTTGCATGGAGGGCTCTTCTCTGTAAGGCTGCCCTTTGTAAGTGGCGTAGATGTTTGGGTCTTGCGCGACGGAAATCTATGAACCGTGTCAGGTCGGGAACGAAGCAGCACTAAGTAGAACCTTCCGGGTGCCGCAAGGGTGCCTGGGCTGAGTTAACTGCAAAGGTAACGCTTGTGGAGGGAGTTCGAAATGCAACGCACGGAAAAAGAGAGTGAGAGGTGTTATTGCATTACGGGTTAAAATTCGGATACAATAACACCCTTTTTAAATTTTGCGCAAAATGGTGAAATAAAGGGGAATCAATGATGAACATTGTTTTAACAGCAATCAATGCAAAGTACATACATTCCAATTTGGCAGTATATAGCCTGCGTGCTTATGCATCTGCCTATAAAAATGAAATATCCATTGCTGAGTACACCATTAATCAGCAGATGGATGATATTTTGATGGATTTATATAAGAAGAAACCGGATGTTCTGTGCTTCTCCTGTTATATTTGGAACATTACCTATGTGGAGGACTTGATTCGTGAAATCAAGAAGATTTTTCCAGAACTTCCAATCTGGGTTGGTGGTCCCGAAGTGAGCTATGATGCGAAGGATGTGTTGGAAAGACTTCCTGAAGTGATCGGAGTTATGATGGGAGAAGGGGAAGCCACCTTTTTGGAATTGATGGACTTTTATCATCATCAGGAAGAAAAGGAGCTAGCCCATATTAAGGGGATAGCCTATCGTAGTGAAGGTGGAGAAATCAGACAGAATGAGTGGAGAAAAACCATTGATTTAAGTACAGTTCCTTTCATATATAATGATATGGAGGGCTTTAAAAATAAGATTATTTATTATGAGAGCAGTCGCGGTTGTCCATTCTCATGCAGCTATTGTCTGTCTTCTGTTGATAAATGTTTGCGTTTCCGTGATTTGGAATTGGTAAAAGAGGAATTGCAGTTTTTTATCGACCAAGAAGTGCCACAGGTGAAATTTGTGGACCGTACATTTAACTGTAACCATAAACGAACATTGGAAATATGGAACTATCTTATAGAACATGATAAGGGTGTAACAAATTTTCATTTTGAAGTGGCAGCAGATTTATTGAATGAGGAAGAACTTAGGCTTATTGAACAAATGCGTCCCGGTTTGATCCAACTGGAAATCGGTGTACAGTCAACCAATGAGACGACCATAAAAGAGATTAGAAGAACCATGAAATTTGCAGAGGTAGAGCGAATTGTGAAGCGTATTAATCATAAGCAAAATGTACATCAGCATTTGGATTTGATTGCAGGGCTTCCGCATGAAGACCTGAATAGTTTTCGAAAATCCTTTGATGATGTTTATAGACTTTGCCCAGAACAGCTACAACTGGGATTTTTAAAGGTGCTGAAGGGCTCCTATATGGAGGCACAAAAAGAGCAATATGGTCTTGCGTATAAAAGTAAGCCACCATATGAGGTACTTTATACCAATTGGTTGTCTTATGAAGATGTGTTACAATTAAAAAAGGTAGAAGACATGTTGGAAGTGTACTATAACAGTGGACAGTTTACCTATACATTGCGCCATTTGGGAACGCATTTCAAATCACCATTTGACTTATATGAGAGTCTGGGTAACTATTATGAGAAGCGGGGGCTGCATTTGGTGAGCCATTCCAGAATATCCCGCTATGAAATTTTACTGGATTTTATTAAACAGCTTCAAACTGGGGAAGAAGATTTATACAGGGAGCTTTTAACTCTGGATTTGTATCTCAGGGAGCATGTAAAGAACAGACCGGCGTTTGCAGGTGATTATACTGTTTCCAAGGAAATGAAACGGCAGTTTCCCAAAAATGTGCATTTGGAGCAGTTTGAGTATGATGTAATGGGAAATTGTGAGAAAAATGAGCAGATTCTCCTATTTAACTATGAAGATAGAAGCAAATTAACTCATCAGGCTTCTTGCAAAAAAGTTCAGAACAGTTTACAATAAAAAGAGTACATTTTTTTAAAGAAGGTGAAACGATGTTTAATAATAAAAAAAATAGAGTTTTTGCAACAATTATAATCATTGTACTTATTTTAGCTATGATTGTACCAACAGTTGCAAGTATGTTTGTGTAATTACATAATGGAGGAGTAAATATGAGTAAGCGATTAAGAAGACGAGCGAAAAAAAGAGCCCAGAAAAAAGCATTACTTCTTTGCGGAATTGCATTGGTCGTTATTTTAGCTGTATTTCTTATCGGATACTTTTCAGTGAAGAGTTCAGTTAATAAGGTGGCGAAAGATACCATCTGGAATTACATTTCCATTGAAGGTGTCGATGTGTCTGGCATGAAGGCAGACGAAGCAAAGAAAGCGCTTACACAAAAGCTAAAAGAGTATCAGAAGCAAGAGATTACTTTGAACGCAGATGGAACAAAAGCTGTGGTTACTTTAAAAGAACTTGGCTTTGATATGAAGGATATTGATAAGTTAATCGAAGAAGCAGTAAATTATGGAAAAGAAGGTTCTGTGTGGAGTCGTCATGAGAAAATGAAGGCTTTGGAAAATGAACCTAAAGATTTTGAGGTGACCTTTACTGTAGACGAGAAGGTTGCAAAAGGCACCATTACAAAGAAGATTCCGCATTTGGATAATGAAGCCCAAAATGCCACAATCAAACGTGAAGACGGTGTGTTTACAGTGACCGAGGGTAAGTCAGGTAAGAAGATTGACTTAAAGGCATCTACACAAGTACTTGCAGATTATTTTGCAAAGGATTGGGTGCCACAAGCAAAAGATACAATTCAACTTGTAACCGTTGTGGATGAACCTGACATCAAAGCGGAAGATTTGAAAAAGATTAAGGATACGCTTGGAACATTCAGTACAACATTTAAAAGTGGAAGCAATCGTGGAAAGAACATTCAGCACGCAGCATCTCTTATCAATGGCACAGTATTAATGCCGGGCGAAGTGATGTCTGCCAGTGATGCAATGGGTTCCCGTACAAAAGAAAATGGATATTTGGAGGCAGGCTCTTATTTGGACGGTCAGACCGTGCAAACTTATGGAGGTGGTGTTTGTCAAGTATCTACTACCTTATATAACGCCGTGATTTTAGCGGAGCTGGAAATTACAGAGCGTTGGGCGCATTCCATGAGTGTGGATTATGTAAAACCATCTATGGATGCAGCTATTTCCGAAGGATATAAGGATTTAAAGATTAAAAATAATACAGATGCACCGGTTTATATTGAAGGATATACAACTGGAGGGAAACTCACATTCACAGTTTATGGTGAAAACAGCCAAGAGGAAGGAAGAAAGGTTTCTTATGTCAGTGAAGTGACAAGCAGAACGGAAGCCAAGAAGAAATTTGTAGCTTCCGGTGATGCGGTTGGTACATTAAAGAAATCTGTTTCCGGACACGATGCGATTAAGGCAAAATTGTGGAAGGTTGTTACTGTAAATGGTTCAGAAGTAAGTCGAGAGGCAGTTAACAGTAGTAATTATCAATCTTCAAAGGCCACTTGGACAGTTGGGGTTGGAACGGATAATGCAGAGGCGAAGAAAGTCCTGACTGATGCCATTGCAACTCAGGATGAGACGAAAATTAAAGCAGCTATTGAGCAGGCAAAGTCAATCATTGCAGCAGCATCACAACCGACGACAAGCCCATCGGTTACACCAGCGCCGGAACCGACGCCGAATCCGGATACGGGTTCCGGACAAACACCGGATGAGGGTGAAAACTTACAACAACCGTAGGTAGAGGGAATTATGAAAATAGGGAAAGTATCGCAAACCATTTTAAAGCGTTCCATGTTAAAACCCCTTAAGTTTACACGGGAAGAGGCATTGTTGCCCCCATCCGTGGAGGAAATGTGTTATGGAATAACATGTAAGGAAGATGAAGCCATTCTTTGTGCGAGCGTCGTACTTTATGGTGATGAAAAAGACTTGGGTGTATTTGCCCTTGCAAGGGTGTTAAACGACCTTGCGACCAGAGGCGCAACCATGGTGGGTGCAGATATTCACATCATGTTGCCACCACACGCTTATGAAAGCAGACTTAAAGCCATGATGGAGCATGCAGAACGTGCAGGAAGTACACACGGCTTTCAGATTCTGTGTGCAAAGGCTGAAGTTTGTCCGGCTATTCAAAAAGCCATAGTGTATGTGAATGGCGTTGGTATTATGAAAAAAGGAGAACTGCTCCAGAGTTCTATGGGTAAACCGGAACAGGATATTGTTCTTTTGAAATGGATTGGACTGGAAGGAACCTTTCGGGCCATGCGGGAAAAGGAAAGTGAATTGCGAGAACGATTTGTTCATACTTTTTTAAGTCAAATCAAACAAATGGAACCACAAATTTTTTCCGCTAAGGAGATAGAGATTGCCAAGCAGCATGGAGCATCAGCCATGCATCAGATTGCAGAGGGCGGTGTTTTGGCGGCGCTTTGGGAAATGGCAGACGCCTCGGAAGTGGGCTTAGAGGTACAATTAAAGGAGATGTCCATTCGACAGGAAACAGTGGAAATTTGCGAGTTCTGTCATTTAAATCCATACCAGTTAACTTCGACAGGAAGCGTTCTTATTTTTACAGAACGTGGCGAAGAATTGGTACAAAAGTATGAGGAGGCAGGAATCAAGGCTTCACTTCTAGGGAAAACGACTGCAAATGCGGAACGGGTAATATTAGGTGGCGAAGAAAAAAGGTTCTTAGATAAACCGGCAACAGATGAGTTGTTGAAGCTATATTCTTGATGAAAAAGGAGAGACATTAACATGAGAAAACAGATTTTAAAATATATTGAAAAGAAAAGCAAGGTGGACTTGGGCGAACTTGCTGTTTTACTTGACACAGATGAAGTTACTATTGCAAATGAAATTGCCGCTATGGAAAAAGAGAAAATTATTTGCGGTTATCATACGTTGATTGACTGGGAAAAGGCAGGCGAAGACAAGGTAACAGCCCTCATTGAGGTGCGTGTGACACCACAGAGAAATCAAGGCTTTGACAGAATTGCTGAACGCATTTACAACTATCCGGAAGTAACCTCTGTGTATCTTATTTCCGGTTCTTATGATTTGCTTGTAACATTAGAAAGTAAGACATTGATGGAAGTATCCCTGTTTGTTTCTGAAAAACTTTCTCCAATTGAGTCAGTAATTAGTACAGCAACGCACTTCATCTTGAAAAAATACAAAGACCACGGAACGATTTTAGTGAAGAAGTCTGAATCAGAAAGGATGCCGGTGACACTATAATGAGAAATCCATTATCAAAGAAGGTAGTAGAGATAGAGCCGTCAGGTATCCGTAAGTTTTTTGATATTGTAAGCGAGATGCCGGATGCAATTTCCCTTGGTGTGGGTGAGCCTGATTTTGATACGCCGTGGCGTATCCGTGAAGAAGGCATCTACTCACTGGAAAAGGGAAAGACATTCTATACCTCCAACTCAGGTTTGAAAGAATTAAAAATAGAAATTTGCAAATACTTAGACAGGAAGGTGAACGTACAGTACAATTTTAAAAACGAAGTAATTGTAACTGTAGGTGGCAGCGAAGGAATTGATATTGCCCTTCGTGCAATGCTGGATCCGGGCGACGAGGTTCTGATTCCGCAGCCGTGTTATGTTTCTTATCTTCCATGTACCATACTGGCAGATGGTGTGCCTGTGACCATTCCGCTACAGGAAAAGAATGAGTTTAAACTGACAGCAGAGGAATTGGAAGCAGCCATCACACCAAAGACAAAGGTGCTTATTATGCCGTTTCCAAACAACCCAACAGGTTCCATTATGACAAAAGAGGATTTGGAACCGATTGTAGAGGTTGTAAAAAAATATGATTTATTTGTTATATCGGACGAGATTTATTCGGAATTAAGCTACAAGGGTGAACATGTTTCCATTGCAAGTTTTGAAGGCATGAGGGAAAGAACTATTTTAATTAATGGTTTCTCTAAAGGATTTGCTATGACTGGATGGCGACTTGGATATGCGTGTGGCCCAAAAGAGATTATTGAGCAGATGGTGAAAATTCATCAGTTCGCAATCATGTGTGCCCCGACAAACAGTCAATATGCTGCGGTAGAAGCTCTTCGTAATTGTGATGCAGAAGTAGAGGAAATGCGTGAAGCATACAATCAGAGAAGACGTTTCTTAATGCATGAGTTCCAGAGAATGGGACTGCAATGTTTTGAACCGTTTGGTGCTTTCTATGTATTCCCAAGTATTCAGGAATTCGATATGACTGCGGAAGAATTTGCAATGCGTTTCTTAGAGGAAGAAAAGGTAGCAGTTGTTCCGGGAACTGCGTTTGGAGATTGCGGCGAAGGATTCCTTCGTATTTCATATGCATACTCAATTGAGGACTTGAAGGTAGCAATCGGCAGATTAGAGAACTTTATTACACGTTTGAGGGAAGAAAAATGTTAAATATTGTTTTATTTGAACCGGAAATTCCAGCAAATACCGGCAATATTGGAAGAACCTGTGTTGCGACAAACACAAGGCTGCATCTGATTGAACCGCTAGGGTTTCGATTGGATGAAAAGTCGCTTAGACGTGCCGGTATGGATTATTGGAAGGATTTGGATGTAACTACATACATTGATTTCAATGATTTTATGGAAAAGAATCCGAATGCCAAAATTTACATGGCGACAACCAAAGCGCCTAACGTGTATACTGATGTAGCATATGAGCCTGACTGTTATATTATGTTTGGAAAGGAAAGTGCAGGAATACCGGAGGAAATTTTGGTAAATCATAAAGAGGAAAGCATTCGTATTCCTATGGTGGGTGATATTCGCTCATTGAATCTCGGAAATTCGGTGGCCATTGTTCTTTATGAGGCCCTTAGACAGAACAATTTTGCAAACATGACAAAAGAAGGACATTTACATCGTTTGGAGTGGAATTGATGAATTATAAAAAAAACGTATATACTACCTTTGCAATGCTTTCGCAAGTAGGAATCAGTATGGTAGTACCTATTCTGTTGTGTACGTATGCAGGAGTGTGGCTGGAAGGCAAATTTGACTTTCCGTGGACCGTAATCATGATTGTGGTTGGCGTTCTGGCAGGGGTAAGAAATGTCATTGCTTTGGTAAAACGTATGAAGCAAATCGCAGAGGAGGATGCGGATGAAGAAGAATAGCACTCTTATAGAACTGGTTATTGGAATTATTCTTGTAGGTATCCTTTCGCAGTTGGTGTGTCTGGTGTTTTTTGAAAGACATCTGTATCATGCCATTGGTCTGTGGACGGGCATAGGCATTTCGCTTGGTATGGCAATTCATATGCAGCGTTCCATTGAAGATGGATTAGACATTATGGGAGATGCCGGTGTGAAACACATGAAGAAAGCCTACATGGCGAGAACAGCAGTTGCAGTTATTATCATGGCTGTGGTGATGTATTTTGACTGGGGAAACCCCATTACCATCTTGGTAGGGATTATGGCACTTAAAGTAGCTGTATATTTACAGCCACTTGTGCACATGGTATTAGAAAATAGGAAGAAAGGAGGAGAAAAATGTGAATAAAATCTCGGAAATATTAGCAAATAAAGAACCGGATTTTATGATACATGGATTACTTAAATTTAAATTTTTTGGACAAGAAGTGTATCTGACTACGACACACATAAGTTTGATTATTATATGTGCCATTTTAATTATATTGGCCATAGTTGTGCGTCTTAAATTAAAAGACACAGATGGGAAACCAGATAGACTTCAAAATGCGATGGAACTAGTAGTTGAAATGTTGGATGGCATGGTAGACGGGTCCATGGGAGCAAAAGGAAAAGGCTTTCGCAATTATCTTGGAATCTTGTTTTTGTTTATTTTATTTAGTAACCTTTCCGGCTTGCTTGGACTAAGACCGCCGACTGCGGATTATGGAGTTACTCTTGCATTGGGTCTCATTACTTTCTTCTTGGTACAGATTAACAATGTTAGGTATAACAAATTTAAGGCCTTTACAGAATTGTTTCAACCGGTTCCGTTCTTATTCCCGATTAACTTTATCGGAGAGATTGCAGTGCCGATTTCGCTGTCATTGCGTTTGTTCGGTAACATTTTAGCGGGAACCGTTATTATGGGACTGATTTATGGACTGCTCTCGAAAGTGGCGTTTATCTGGCCGGGTGCATTGCACGCGTATTTCGATGTGTTCTCCGGAGCAATTCAGACATACGTGTTCTGCATGCTGACAATGGTATTTATCGGAAATAAAATTCCGGATAATATAGTAAAAAAAGAAAAGAAATCAAAGAAACAAAAAAGTGAAAATTAGGAGGGTTTTATTATGGGAAACATCACAAATGAAGGATTTGTATTAGGATTATCAGCACTTGGTGCAGGGATTGCAATGATTGCAGGTTTGGGACCTGGTATTGGACAAGGTCGTGCGGCGGCAGCCGGTGCAGAAGCAGTAGGTAGAAACCCAGGAGCAAAATCAGATATCACAGGAACCATGCTTTTAGGACAAGCTGTTGCAGAAACCACAGGTCTTTACAGCTTGGTTGTTGCGTTGATTTTAATCTTTGCAAACCCATTGGTAAAAATGCTCTAATAAAAAACAAGGAAGGGGTACAAAGCGTTGGAACGTTTATTTACGCTTGATGCGCAGCTATTGTTCGATACGATTGTAGCGGCACTTGCTATGCTGCTCCTTTTCACATTGCTTTCTTATATCTTATTCAATCCGGTGAGAGATTTGCTGGAGAAAAGAAGACAACGAATTGTAGATGATAAGGAAGCGGCAGAACGTGAGAAAGCAGAAGCTATTTGCTATAAAGAAGAATACGAAAAAAAGTTGCAGGAAGTAGATAAAGAAGTACAGCTCATCTTAAGCGAAGCCCGCAAAAAAGCCATGAAGAATGAAAATGCGATTATTGCGGAAGCAAAAGAAGAAGCAGCCCGCATTATGGCTCGTGCAAATGGTGAGATTGAACTGGAAAAGAAACGTGCGCTGGACGATATGAAGCAGGAAATGATAGCCATTGCATCTATGATGGCACAAAAAGTGGTGTCCGCTTCAATTGATACAGAGGTACAGGAAAGTCTGATTGACGAGACATTAAAAGAAATGGGTGAAAATACATGGCTAAGTTAGTTTCAAAGACATATGGAGATGCATTGTTTGCAGTCGCTATGGAAGATGGCCGTATGGATGAATTTTTTGAAGCAGCTATAGCCTTAGCCGAAATCTTACGCACAAATGAAGATTTCAGCAAATTAATGAATCATCCGAAGATTATGAAAGAAGACAAAGTAAAAATCGTGGAGGAAACATTTGGGACACGAGTTCCGAAGGAATTTGTTGGGCTTATGACGCTTATGGTGGAAAAAGGCCGTGCAAATGAAATGTTATCCGTGTTTGAATATTTTGTCTCTCTTGTAAAAGAAGAAAAAAAAATCGGCAAAGCCGATGTCACTACCGCTATGGCTATGAGTGATGAACAGAAAGAGAAGGTAGAGAAAAAACTTCTCGAAACGACAAAGTATGAAAGCTTTGAAATGTGCTATCACGTGGACGAGTCATTGATTGGCGGAATGGTGATACGCATCGGGGATCGAGTTGTGGACAGTAGTATTAAGACGAAGTTATACGAACTGTCAAAAGAGTTAAAAAATATAACGGTTTAGTTTAGAAGGAAGGTGGATTCGTTCCATGAACTTAAGACCAGAAGAAATTAGTTCTGTTATCAAAGAACAGATTAAAAGATATGCGTCAGAGTTAGAAGTTTCTGACGTGGGAACGGTTATTCAGGTAGCCGACGGAATTGCCCGTATCCATGGTCTCGAAAATGCCATGCAGGGTGAGTTGTTAGAGTTCCCGGGCGAAGTTTATGGAATG
>JAZSDK010000014.1:0-5282 GCA_045531155.1 Faecalimonas sp.
TTGATGCTCCATAAAGTTCAAATGCAAATTTTATACCTAACTGCAGCATTTGTTTTCCATAACCTTTTCCTCTTACCTCAGGATTCAGAATTACATATCCAAAGCTTAATTCACCTGTTACTTCTCCAGGTTGGCGAAGGGAAAAAAAAACTTCTATTCCTTCTTCATCAAAAGCAACAAACGGAAAATATTTTTCATTATCTATTCTACCGGAAACTGCCTGTTCCATACGTTCCGCTGAAACAGGAAAACTGCCAAGCCTTCCTTCACTCCATTTATAAAATGTGTTCTCATCTTGAGCCCAAGTTACTATTTTCTGACTATCATTTTTTCGATATGGTCTTAATTTTAGCATAAACTCACCTCGTAAACTTCAAGTTTTTCACTCTAAAGTTGCTACAATTATCTGTTTCAAAAGTTCGTATGGTATATCCTGTTTTAAATAGATTTGCACCATTCCTTTAGGCGTTATTTTATAACCTACTAATTCTTCCTTATGCTGTATTATTGCCTGTGCCTCAATGTTGATATGGTCTTTAAATGGTATAAGTCTTACAAAAGATTCCCCTACATAATAACTTGGTATTTTCGCCCACAATATTTCTTCTAATTCACATGAAACACTATCAAATATCAACTTTCTTAAATCATTGAACATATCAATAATCTCACTTGGATATTTGTCTATATATTCTTTTACCTGCTCATTCATAAGATTCTCGTCCTCCATAAATCAACAGAAAATTCAATTCATCTCTGGATAATGCCGAAAGTTAATCTATGCGCTACCTTTCAATTACTCGCAATACATACATATAGTTCCATTTGACAACTTAAATCCATTCTTTTCATAAAACTTAGACGCTGGCGCATACTCACTTGTATAAAGAACTATTCCTGCAAGTCCTTTATCTTCACTATAATCTTTAACGGCATTTAATAATTGCTTACCTATTCCTTGTCCTTGCCGTTTGGGAAGTACTGCCATCTCATTAATATAAATCTCTTCTTTGCTTCCTGAAATCTTACAAAGTGCGAATATACAACCTAACACTTCATCATTTTCTTCATAAACATATCCAACAAATCTTTTCTGTTCAAAAAAATCTTTCAGATATTCTGTTGCATTTTCTGTCGTCCAGTCTATTCCCCAATGCTCCATCGGAAATGCTTTTGCATAAATCATACCACATTGTGCTAAGTCAAGGTTCTCCATAACTCTAATCATTTTCCACCTCACCACCAAATTCAAAATTGCTCGTGTATTTTCTCAACTTTCCAGTATTTTCGGGCATCCCAACCAATCAACATCTATGTAATTTTCACTTTTCCCTTATTCTTTCCCTCACAAACAAATAACAAGGGAACGTCCTATAGTTTCTTTTTCGCAATATTTTTATAAATATTTTTCCTAAACTCATTCTTTGAATGAAAGAATTCACTTTCCGATTTAGTTAATATAGTCTTTTGCGCTATCGCTTCTACTGTACAAATCAAATCTGCTGCCTGTGATAGTTTATACTGATTTGTCTCTATCTTTCTAAATTCCACATTAGAAAACATAGTATTAAACACAGACACAAGAATCTGCGCCAACTCAACCTGTCCATAGTCATAGTAAACAATAATTTTATCAAAAGATGAAAAATATGTCTCCTTTGCTCGAAGTTGATTTGCAATCTCTTTTGTCAATTTATCCGTGTAAGCCAACTTGGATTTCTCTGCACAATCTCCCTGATTAATCGCGGGACAGATGTACTGAATATCCAGCAAACGCGTAAAATGATACAATGCATTAAACAACGCTTTTCTTTGTTCTCTCAAATCATTTTTATAAACACTTTCACGCCTAATCAACGGACCTGTATGAATTGTATGCTCCGGATATCCCCAATTACTTACTTGTCTTTCCAATGCTTCAATATTCTTTGAAATATCTATTTCCTGATTATGTAAAACCATTGCAACATAGTAATTGGGGGAAGCTGGATTGTATTGTCCAAAATCTCCCGATTCATCTATAAAAACACTAAGTACTTTTTCCTTCATCTAACCGCCCCTTTATGTAGAAAAATGGCGGGGTAAATCCCCGCCAGCCGGTGGACCAGGACCTTTCGGTCAGCCCAAATATTAATGCACCTTGTGCAACAGATTCATATCTGTATAAATATTATATGTTGTTTTCCCTAAAATATCAACTGATTTTATACTATTTTAGCCTCGCAGAGCGAAATACACCCTTCGCACAAAGCTTTGATTTGTACTCTGGGCATTTCGACTAATTATTCTTTTGTATTTTTTCTTTTATTTTAGAAACACGTACCTTCCAAATTAAATATTGTACAATCCACACTGCAATAAATATTGCAACGAAAATACCAAAATAACTTAATATTCCTTTCACAGAATGTTCCATCCATTCGCAAATATATGCAATGGTCATCATAAGTACAGATACAATTCCAAAATAGATACTTGTTTGTTTTAATAAACTCCATTCATCCATTTCCCAAATAATAGAACTCCCTGCAAATCCGGCTCCAAGAACAGCACTTAAAGCAGTCTGCATGATAATCGCTGTTACCTCATTGCCAAATCGTTCAATCAAACTCGGAACACATGGATAGTAACTACCATCACCTATTGCAATTGAAATTCCAATTGTAATCAAATAACTAATTACAATTCCGCCTAACAATCCAACAAATACTCTACGAGCAAATTCTTTTTTCATATATTTTCACCTCATAATCCTAATACTCTTTTGATTTTGGAAACATATCTTCTGGAAACATAACTTACCTCTCCATTAGATAATTCCATACAAATTGTTCCTACAAAGCTTAAATCAAGGCTTTTAACCTTCTTTAGGTTCACGATTTCTGAATTAGATATCCTAACAAACTTACTATTATTCAGTTTTTCTTCCGCTTCATAAAGTCTCAACCTAATCTGATACGAGCATTTCTCAGTTTGGGCAAAAACTTTACTGTCTTCTGCATAAATCTTTACAATTCCTTCCGGATCCAATAGCTCGACCTTATCCTCTCTAATACCGGAAATAATTGTTGGAGCATCGTCTAATCTGCTTACAAAATCAACAACTCTGTTGACGTCTTCTGTCATATGAGCAGTTGTAATAGTAATTTCAGGTTCCTTAGCCCCTGCATCGATATTAATATTCAGTTTCATGTTTTTCCTCCTTTCTGCTTTGTAGTATATCTGAATTAGAATTATTATCTACACTTCTTCAATAGGTGGTCATTTATAACACATAACTGGTCAGAACAGCATTTTATCACTTGATTCAAATTATTGCATGCTTTCAACTCTTCACTAAGCTGAAAGTTTTCTCACACTTTACAACACTATTTTTCAATTTCTTCCAAACTGTAAATATATCTAAATTCAATCTTATCTGAAGAATCATTTGCTTGTCCTTCTAATTCTTCTTTTAACGAATTGTTTTCATCGATTATAAAATAAATACATTTACATCCATACTCTACTGCTGTAGGCATAAAATATTCTGCTACCCATTGAGTATCTTCAGGAATATTTTCAAACCCGCTTCTTGTATCCGCTACATAATCACAGTTTTCATGTTCCCTAATAATATCTAATGCATATTCTAACGGTTTCCTGTAATCTTGATTACAACAAAACTTTTTCCATTTTACTAAAACCACATTATACTTTTCTTCATAATCAACTTCACAATACTCTGATATATACATTTCAACCATCCTCTCTATCATATAAATTCAAATTCTTGCATGCTTTCAATCTCTCCACAAGACTGAAATTTATCTCTCCTTTTGCACTTTGCGAATATAACTTTTTGCATTTATAACTAATAGAACAGAATACGCTATTGTCATAGCCAGCGGAATTGCCGCAAACCAAAGACTGATTTTCACATCACTGCTCTCTATCAAAATTATAGAAGCTATTGTGAATCCGCAACAAAGCATTTCCAGGGCAAACATAATAATAGCCCTTAATACCGCTTGCTTTTTTTGTTTATCCGCATAATCTGCAACCGCTAATATTGTTTCTTTTACTTCATCATTCATATTCTCACTTTTCCTTTCTCCATCAATGATTTCCCGGATGTCAACTTCATAGAACTCAGCTATCTCAACAAGCATACTGATGTCCGGCATATTACTTCCCGTCTCCCAACGTGATACCGTTCTCTGCGCTACACCAAATTCATTGGCTAACTTTTCCTGGGTAAGACCTTTTTCATTTCTCAATTGTTTCAGAAAACAACCTGTTTTTTTCTGATCCATTTTCCTCCTCCTTTCATCGATAGACTACCATTTCTAATGCTTAAATAAAACGACACAAAGTGAGTAAATGCCGTATTTACGCCACTAGACATCGAATGTCTAATTGTTATTTATCCAATTAACAAAATTCAAATCTTCTGTTGCTTTCAATCTCTCCACAAGACTGAAATTCAAGTGCTTATAATTTTTCAATATAAGGAATCAGATAATTATTTATAAGTTCCATTCTCGGTTTTGGATTATACACCAACGAACAAGTCATACAAATAACGGTATCAATCTCTGGTATAACCGTCACTAAGGAACCACCTACACCATTCATACAATAAGAATCATACTTTCCTGTACTATATTCTTTTCGTATTATTTTTATTGTACTATTCTTCTTATAAATCCACCATAAATATCCGTAGCTTTCTTCTCGCTCCGTTAGCATCTCGCGAATATATTGCTCTGAAAGGATTCTTTTACCATTATATAAGCCATTATTTAACACTAACACGCCAATCTTTGCAAAGTCATCTGTTGTAAGCGATAACCCCCATCCAGTCGTATAATATCCGCTTGGGTCTTTTACCCAACCACGATTATCTCTCGCTTTATAAAATGCTTCTTGCGATGCTCTGTCATAAACATTTGCATCTGGTACATCTATAATCTCCAATGGTTCAAATAAATTTTTTGTTGCAAACTCTTTCAAACTCATATTTGTAGCCTTTGCTAAAACATTCGATAATACTTGAATTCCAAGTGTTGAGTAGTGGAATCTTTCTCCAATCTGTTCCTTTCCACCAACATGCTCTAAAGCCTTGCCACCCCAATCCCCACTTGTACAAATCTTTGTCCACGGTTCACTTTTAAACTTATACGGAACTGTCATTGTAAGAAAGTTTTCAATCGTCACTTCTTTCAACTGTTCCTGATTTCTCTTTAACTTATACTCAGGGAAAAAATCTAATACCTTTTGATGTACACCTTCTAAATACC
>JAZSDK010000071.1:0-31091 GCA_045531155.1 Faecalimonas sp.
TTACGCAGATTCAAAAGAAACTGTGCAAAAGCTGGTATTCAACAAGAAATTCGTAAAAGAGAACATTACGAAAAACCAAGCGTAAGACGTAAAAAGAAATCTGAAGCTGCTAGAAAACGTAAGTTTAACTAATATGTGCAAAATGAAGGGGAGTGTTTTTACACTTCCCTTTTTTATGTTCCCATGCTATAATGAAAAAGATGTTTGAAAATAGGAGGCGTTCATGATAAAGTGGCTTATTCTAATTGGTGTAATCATTTTTATATGCATTGTGGAATGGATTCGAGAAATCGTAACCTTTAAGGTCACACATTATAACATATCAACAGATAAGTTAAATGAATTACAGCATGAACGTAAGATTGTTTTTTTGAGTGATTTACATAACAATCGTTATGGGAAAGACAATGAGAATTTATTAACTGCAGTAAAAGAGCAGAATCCGGATTTGATTGTAATTGGCGGGGATATGCTGGTTGGTAAGACCAATGTGTCGTTCAAGGTAGCAGAAAATTTTGTTTCAAGGCTTACGAATATATGTCCGGTTTATTATGCTAACGGTAATCATGAACAGCGTATGAAGGTTTATCCGAAAACTTATGGTACAGCATTTGAAGAGTATAAGAGTTGTTTGGTTAACAAGGGTGTGCAATTTCTGGAAAACGAATATCAAAGGTTAACGCTTGACGAGTGTCAGATTTGTTTATATGGTTTAGAAATTCCGGTTAAGTATTATAAAAAGTTTTGCAAACAGATCTTACCGGTTGATGTTGTGAAAGACCAGATTGGTGAACCGAAAGCCAATTGTTATAACATTCTACTTGCGCACAACCCGACCTATGTAAGCACTTACTTGGAATGGGGTGCGGATTTGATCTTATCGGGACATTTTCACGGTGGAGTTGTTCGCATTCCAAAACTTGGAGGAATTATTACACCGCAATGGCATATGTTTCCAAAGTATTCCGGTGAGTTAACAGAAAAAAACGGAAAATATGTTGTCGTAAGCAAAGGCTTAGGAGCACATACGTTGAAAATACGATTTTTAAATCCGGCAGAGGTGATTGTTTTACATCTGAACGGAAAATAGATGGAGGTACACATGGGAATCCCTGTGAAGCTAGAAGCATTTGAAGGTCCTTTGGATTTACTGCTTCATTTGATTGAGAAAAACAAAGTAGATATTTACGATATTCCGATTGTGGAGATTACCAATCAGTATATGGAATATATTCGTGCCATGCAGGAAAAAGACTTAAACATCATGAGTGAGTTTCTTTTGATGGCAGCTACCCTTTTGGATATTAAGTGCAGAATGCTTCTTCCTGCTGAAGTAAATGAAGATGGCGAAGAAGAAGACCCAAGAGCAGAACTTGTGGAACAGTTATTGCAGTATAAAATGTATAAGTATATGTCCTATGAATTGAAGGATAGACAGATGGATGGTGCACTTTTGATGTATAAGGAGCCTACCATACCGGATGAGGTAAAGGCATACGAGCCACCGGTAGACTTGGACGTGTTGTTTGATGGTGTAACTTTGGCACAGTTAAATAGTATTTTTAAAGATATTATGAAACGACAGGTAGATAAAATCGACCCTGTGCGTAGTGCATTTGGTAAGATTGAAAAAGAAGAAGTAACCGTTGAAGATAAGTTGGAATATTTAAATACCTATATCACATCACATAAGAAATTCAGTTTTCGCGATTTGTTAAATCAGCAAAAGTCTAAGACACAGCTTGTAGTAACATTTCTGGCGATTTTAGAAATGATGAAGATGGGTAAAATCTGGGTAGAACAAGAGAAAACATTTGATGATATTGTAATTACGTCAAAGGTTTAGATGAGGTGCAAAAGTGGAAATTAAAAAGATGGAAAGTATAATAGAAGCAATTTTATTTACAATGGGGGATTCTGTAGAAGCTAGCAGAATTGCGAAGGTAATAGAGCAGGATACGGCGACAACAAAGAAAATCATTCGTAACATGATGATGCGTTACGAAGAGGAGGACCGTGGTATCCGAATTTTGGAATTGGAAGATTCTTACCAAATGTGTACAAAAAAAGAGATGTATGAATATTTGATTCAGATTGCAAAGCAGCCAAGACGATATCATTTAACCGATGTTGTGTTAGAAACCTTGTCTATTGTTGCATACAAGCAGCCGGTTACAAGATTAGAAATTGAAAAAATCAGAGGCGTTAAATCCGACCATGCTGTAAACAAATTGATTGAATATGATTTAATTAGTGAGGTTGGAAGATTAGATGCTCCTGGTCGCCCAATTCTCTTTGGAACGACAGAAGAATTTTTGCGCCGTTTTAGCGTGCAGTCGGTTGACGAATTACCAAAGATTGCACCGGAAAAGATGGAAGATTTCAAAGCAGAAGTGGAAGATGAAATGCAGTTGAAATTGGATTTAGAATAGCATGTATAAACTACATAAAGCATATAATGTCAGAAACGAATAGTATGAGGGAGTCATATGAAACGCTTTCTGGCATTTTTTTTGTCTTTGATACTGATATGTGGCTTTAACGTACAAGCGGAGGAGATAGAGGAGCCTACCGGTTTATATGCACAGGCTGCCGTTCTTATGGATGCAGATAGTGGGCGGATTTTATTTAATAAAAACGGAGAAGAAGTTTTGGCAAATGCAAGCACGACAAAAATACTAACCTGTATTCTTGCTTTAGAGGAAGGAAACTTGGAAGATGTTGTGACTGCATCTGAGTCAGCGGCTGTTCAGCCTAAAGTTCATTTGGGAATGAAGGCGGGAGAACAGTTTGTTTTAAGAGATTTGTTGTATTCATTAATGTTGGAATCTCATAATGACTCCGCAGTAGCCATTGCAGAACATATTGCAGGGTCAACAGAAGAATTTGCAAATATGATGAATAAAAAGGTGAAAAAAATTGGCTGTAAAAATACATATTTTATTACACCAAATGGACTTGATGATTCAGATGAAAATGGAAGTCATTCAACCACAGCTTCAGATCTGGCAAAGATTATGAGTTATTGTATTATGGAGTCAAAACAAAAAGATATGTTTATCACCATAACAGGCACGCCAAACTACAGCTTTTCTAATGTGGAAGGTACGCGAAATTTTAGCTGCTCAAACCACAATTCATTTTTGAGTATGATGGAGGGAGCGTTCTCCGGAAAAACAGGGTTTACAGGGAAAGCAGGATATTGTTATGTGGGTGCACTAGAACGAGATGGAAGAACCTTTGTGGTAGCTCTCCTAGCGTGTGGATGGCCAAATAATAAAAATTATAAATGGAGTGATACCAGAAAGCTAATGGAGTATGGGGTGGAAAATTTTTCATATCGCTCAGTAGATGAAAAGATTGAATTACCCAGGATTGAAGTGATGAACGGGGTTGCAAAAGACGGAGAATTATTTAAAAAAGCATATGCAGAGTTAGAAGTTGACTATGGAAGTGATATGGATTTTAGTTATCTGCTACGAAAGGATGAAAAAATAGAAGTTTCCATTGAATGTGATGAAACCTTGGAAGCGCCATTGAAGAGAGGGGAAAAAATTGGAACGGTTATCTATAGCCTGAACGGGAATAACATTCAAGAATTTCCAATTGTAATGGTTAAAAATGTAGAAGAGAGAAGAATATCTTGGATATTTGAGAAAATTGCAGAAATGTATTTTAAATTATAACAAGGGCAACATTAAATTGCCCTTGTATATATTTTGAGCCATTCTTTTTCCTTATCATCGAGATATGGTGAAACGATATCGAAGACTAGTTTATGATATGCGTTTAGTTGAGCCTTTTCTTCTTCTCGAAGAATAGAGGCATCAATTGCATCCAAGTCAAATGGAACATAAGTTATAACTTCGAAGTACATGAATTGACCATATTCATTTTTAAGGCCTTTTCTTACAAGCAATTCGTTTTCCAAACGAATTCCGTGAGAATCTTCCACATAGATCCCCGGCTCGTTGGTAACTACCATGCCATGTTCTAATTTCCAAGCTGCTTCGTGAAGACTCTGCCAACTAATGCGAGCAGATGTTTCATGAATGCTGAGCAGATAACCAACACCGTGTCCTGTACCATGTTTGTAATCTAAATTGTCATTCCATAGATACTGTCTTGCAAGAATATCTACATTTTGACCGGTACAACCATATAAAAACTTAGCGTTTGATAAAGCGAGATTTCCACGAAGTACATTGGTATAATCACGTTTTAAGGAAGTATTGATTTCGCCAATTGCATAAGTTCTTGTGATATCCGTAGAACCTTCCATATAATTTCCACCTGTATCACTGAGGTATAAAGAACCTTCTTTTAATTCTATGTTGGTTTCTTCAGAAGAAGAATAGTGGCACATTGCAGCGTTTGAGCCAAATGCACTGATAGGGTCAAAACTTGGCCATAGAAAATGCTCTTGTTCTTTACGGAGATTGTAAAGTTTATCTGATGCAGAGAGTTCTGTAATCGTTTTCTTTCCAATTGTGTTTTTCAGCCAATACATGAACTTTGTATGAGCGACTGCATCTTTTATGTGGGCTCTCTTAATGTTTTCTACTTCAACCTCGTTTTTGACAGCCTTCATCAGAATGCAAGGATTCAGTTGTTCCACGCATTTCACAGAAGCAGGGATGCTGTTATATAACGCATAGTTCAATCTTGCAGGGTCGAGCAATACCACTTCGTCAGAAGATAGTTTTTGGGTAAATGTATATACATCATTGTATGGATGTATATGGATATTATGTTGTGTAAAATAGTGTTTGATTTCATCCGTTAGTTTTCCGTTGTTAATAAATAAATGCACACAGTCAAGTGTGATAATTGCATAGCAAAGAACAACCGGTGTGTAAGCAATATCGCTTCCACGCATGTTTAATAACCATGCAATGTCATCTAAAGTGATTAATAAATGTGCAGTTGCCTTTGCCTTTCTCATTTCTTCACGAACACGTTCTAACTTACTTGCAGTAGATTCCCCTGTGTAAGTTTCATCTAATAGAAAAACAGGATTATTTGACAAGGATGGGCGATCTTCCCATATCATGTCAATTAAGTCAAAACTATCTTCAATTTGCACGTTCTTATATGCAAATATTTCTGCATATTCTTTTCCTTTAGACATGGCAATAACACGGCCGTCAAACCCAAGCATGCCGCTTTCCGGTAAAATAGTTTCTAAATATTCCTCAACGGTCGGAACATCAGGATTCCCCATTTTGTATAATTTCACACCACTTCCGGCAAGCTCATTTTCTGCCTGAATAAAATAGCGACCATCTGTCCAAAGGCCAGCTTCTGATTGTGTAATGACAGCGGTACCGGCAGAACCGGTAAAGCCAGTAATAAATTCTCTTGCTTTGAAATAATCACCCACATATTCACTTTGGTGATTATCTGATGAGGGCACAATGTATGCGTCTATATTTTTTTCTTTCATCAACTGTCGAAGAGCAGTGATACGTTGTTGGATGGTCATAGTAGATTTTCCTTTCGTTTAAACAAAGGCAGTACCTCGAAAAATCTGCGATTTTTCTCAGTCGCTACGCTCACCAAATGCGCAAGCATTCGTGCATATATGCAAGCATAATGCCTAATTGCTTGCACTTTTCATCTGCCTTATTCGCACATTATAGTATGTGCTTCGCACATGCTATGCTCCACACGGTATAATGCCTGCCGATAGTATACCATTAATTAAAATATATTGCAAAATTTAACGCAGATTTAACAAATTTTCGACATAAAAATGTTTGCCTTAATTTGACAGTTGCTATATAATAGAAAATGGCTGAAAATTTTTTATTAAATATAAATGGAGGGCTTAACTTATGAGCAATGCAACATCTAACAACCTTGCAAGTACAAGAATTGCCACTTTACTTGACGAGGGAAGCTTTGTTGAAATCGGTGGCGCTATTACAGCAAGAACAACAGATTTTAACATGCAGCAAAAAGAGACTCCGGCAGACGGTGTTATTACCGGTTACGGAGTAATTGATGGTAATCTAGTGTATGTTTATAGCCAGGATGCAACTGTTTTAAAAGGTTCCATCGGCGAAATGCATGCGAAAAAGATTGCTAACATCTATGACATGGCAATGAAAATGGGAGCACCTGTTATTGGTTTGGTTGACTGTGCAGGATTAAGACTTCAGGAAGCAACAGATGCATTGAATGCATTTGGTACAGTTTACTGCAAACAAGCAATGGCATCAGGTGTGATTCCACAGATTACAGCAGTGTTTGGAAAATGTGGTGGTGGACTTGCAGTGGCTTCTGCAATGACAGATTTCACATTTATGGAAGGAAAGAATGGTAAATTATTCTTGAATTCTCCAAATGCAATTGAAGGAAATGCGATTTCAAAATGCGATACTTCATCAGCCACATTCCAAAGTGAAAAAGCAGGATTGGTTGATGTAGTTGGTACAGAAGCAGATATTATGGAAGAAATTCGTGCATTGGTATGCATGTTACCTGCAAACAACGAGGATGATGCATCTTACGATGAATGTTTGGACGATTTGAATCGTGCTTGCGAAGGAATTGAAAATGCTGCAGATGACACAGCATTAGTTGCAGCTATGATTTCTGACGACAACATGTTCTTCGAAACAAAAAGAGCATATGCAAAAGACATGGTGACAGGCTTCATTCGTTTGAATGGAATGACTGTTGGTGTAGTTGCAAACCGTTCGAAAGTATACGATGAAGAAGGAAATGTGGCAGAAGAATTTGATGGTACGCTTTCAGAGGCAGGATGCAAAAAAGCTTCTGATTTTGTGGAATTCTGTGATGCATTCAACATTCCGGTTGTTTCATTTACAAATGTGACCGGTTTCAGAGCATGTGAATGTGCAGAAAAGAGATTAGCAAGAGAGATTGCAAAACTTACTTACGCATTTGCAAATGCAACAGTTCCAAAGGTTAACGTAGTAGTCGGTAAGGCTTATGGAAGCGCATACATTACAATGAACAGCAAATCTATCGGTGCAGATATGGTATATGCATGGCCAAATTCTGAAATCGGTATGATGGATGCTGGTTTAGCAGCTAAAATCATGTACGCAGACGCTGATGCTGCAACAATCAATGAAAAAGCTGTAGAGTATAAAGACTTACAGTCTAGCCCAATGGCAGCAGCTAGACGTGGTTATGTAGATACAATCATTGCACCTGCAGATACAAGAAAATATTTAATCGGTGCATTTGAAATGTTATTTACAAAGAGAGAAGAACGCCCGGCAAAGAAACACGGAACAATTTAGTGAGGTGAGGCAAGTGAAGAGAAAGATTAGTTTATTACTTTGTGTTCTTGTTATGGCCTTAAGTTTTGTGGGATGTTCAGAAGAAAAAGTGTCTAACACAACGAAAGAGACACTGGAACAAAGCGCAGAAGTGTTTATCGGAAGCTTCTCACAGATGGCAGACGAGGACCTTGAGAGTTTCAAAACAGTTTCGGATTTTCAGTTGAATTACATTATGATGTCAAACTATCTTCCGGTAACTGGTGAGAATTTCTTAGCCATTATTAATTCATGGCAGGCTGCGGAAGCAGAATGTGGTGAGTATGTAGGCCATGGCAACTATGTAGTTGAGGCTACAAATGATGGATATGAAGTTTCTACAGAAGCAGAATATAAGAACAGAAAAGCGACCATTCTTTTTGTTTTCGATGAAAATATGAATGTTGAGTCCATGGATGTGTCCGCTAAATTCTCTATGGGAGAAGTACTTACAAAAGCAGGGTTAAATACCTTATTAGGTATGGGAACAGTATTTGTTGTATTGATTTTCCTCGCTTTCTTAATTTCTTTGATGAAGTACATTCCTGTACTTATGAGTTTCTTTGAAAAGAAGGATAAGGAAGCAGAAGCGAAAGAGGTTGTTCAGACAGAAGCTGTTGCTGAGACAGCAGAATTGACAGATGACTTAGAGATAATTGCAGTTATTACAGCAGCAATTGCTGCACAAGAAGGCACAAGTACAGATGGATTTGTAGTACGTTCTATTAAAAGAAGAACATCAAATAATTGGTAATAATATTGGAGGAAATAAATCATGAAAAGTTATACAATTACAGTAAACGGAAATGTATATGACGTAACAGTAGAAGAAAATGTAGGTGGAGCAGCAGCTCCAGCACCAAGAAAAGCAGCAGCTCCGGTAGCTCCAAAGGCAGCTCCGGCAGCACCTAAGGCAGCAGGTGCGGCAGGTGGAATCAAAGTTGAAGCTGGTGCAGCAGGTAAAGTGTTTAAAATCGAAGCAAACGTAGGACAAAAGGTTTCAAAAGGTGATGCAGTGGTTATCATCGAAGCAATGAAGATGGAAATTCCTGTAGTAGCTCCGGAAGATGGTACTGTTGCAAGCATCGACGTAGCAGTTGGCGATGCAGTAGAAGCAGGAGCAGTTTTAGCTACATTAAACTAATTAGGACATCGTAGTTTCACTACACAGGAGGTTAAAAAATGGAATATATTTTAAATACATTAGGAAACCTCGTAGAGCAGACCGCATTTATGAACCTTACATTTGGTAACTTCATTATGATTGGTGTTGCCTGCGTGTTCCTATATTTAGCAATCAGACATGGTTTTGAACCATTGCTGCTTGTGCCAATTGCTTTTGGTATGCTTTTGGTTAATATTTTCCCTGATATTATGATATCACCAGAAGAAGCAGAAAACGGTGTGGGTGGATTACTCCATTATTTCTATGTATTAGATGAATGGTCTATCTTACCATCACTCATTTTCTTGGGAGTAGGTGCAATGACAGACTTTGGTCCGCTGATTGCCAATCCAAAAAGCTTCTTATTGGGTGCGGCAGCGCAGTTTGGTATCTTTGCAGCATACCTTGGCGCGATGGCATTGGGATTTTCAGACAAAGCAGCAGCAGCTATTTCAATCATCGGTGGAGCAGATGGTCCAACCTCTATTTTCCTTGCAGGTAAATTAGAGCAGACGGCAATTATGGGACCGATTGCGGTAGCGGCATATTCTTATATGTCATTGGTACCAGTTATTCAACCGCCAATTATGAAATTATTGACAACAGAAGAAGAACGTAAGATAAAAATGGAACAATTAAGACCAGTTTCTCAATTGGAAAAAATTCTATTCCCAATTATCATTACAATCGTTGTATGTTTGATTCTTCCTACAACAGCACCACTTGTTGGTATGTTAATGTTAGGTAACCTATTTAGAGAATCAGGCGTAGTAAGACAATTGACAGATACAGCATCAAATGCACTTATGTATATCGTAGTTATTTTGCTTGGTACATCAGTAGGTGCAACTACAAGTGCAGAAGCATTCCTTAACTGGGATACAATTAAAATCGTATTGTTAGGATTGATTGCGTTTGCATTTGGTACAGCAGCCGGTGTAATCTTTGGTAAGATTATGTGTAAGGCTACTGGTGGAAAAATCAATCCACTGATTGGTTCAGCAGGTGTATCTGCAGTTCCTATGGCAGCTCGTGTATCACAAAAGGTTGGTGCAGAAGCTGATCCTACAAACTTCTTATTAATGCATGCTATGGGACCAAACGTTGCAGGTGTTATCGGTACAGCAGTAGCTGCCGGTACATTTATGGCAATCTTTGGTGTGAAATAATTATGGAGGACAATAAAATGGCAGAAATCACAAAAAAACCGATTAAAATTACAGAAACAATTTTGCGTGATGCTCATCAGTCCCTGATTGCTACCAGAATGACAACAGAACAAATGCTTCCAATCGTTGAGAAAATGGATAAAGTTGGTTATCATTCAGTAGAATGCTGGGGTGGTGCTACATTTGACGCATCTCTTCGTTTCTTAAAAGAAGATCCATGGGAAAGACTTCGTAAATTCCGTGATGGATTTAAAAACACAAAATTACAAATGTTATTCCGTGGACAGAATATCTTAGGATATCGTCCATACGCAGATGACGTAGTAGAGTACTTCGTACAAAAATCAGTTGCAAACGGAATGGATATCATCCGTATTTTTGACTGTTTAAATGATATGCGTAATCTTCAAACGGCTGTTAAAGCTGCAGTAAAGGAAGGCGCAGACGCACAGGTTGCTCTTTCTTATACATTGGGTGATGCATACACAATGGATTACTGGATGGATATTGCAAAGAGAATTGAAGACATGGGTGCTACATCTATCTGCCTGAAGGATATGGCTGGTCTTTTAGTTCCATATAAGGCAACAGAATTAATCTCTGCTTTAAAAGATGTAACAGACCTTCCAATTCAACTTCATACACACTACACATCAGGTGTTGCTTCAATGACATATTTGAAAGCTGTTGAAGCTGGTGTTGATGTTATCGATACAGCGATGTCTCCATTTGCTCTTGGAACATCACAACCAGCAACAGAAGTTATGGTTGAAACATTTAAAGGAACACCATATGATTCTGGTTTGGATCAAAACTTGTTGGCTGAAATCGCTGATTACTTTAGACCAATCCGTGACAATGCTTTGGAATCAGGACTTCTGAATCCAAAGAACATGGGTGTTAATATTAAGACATTGTTATATCAAGTACCAGGTGGTATGTTATCAAACTTAACATCACAGTTAAAAGAACAAGGTGCTGAAGATAAATACTATGAAGTATTAGAAGAAGTACCAAAGGTACGTAAAGACCTTGGTGAACCACCACTTGTAACACCTTCTTCGCAAATCGTTGGTACACAGGCTGTATTTAACGTACTTATGGGAGAACGTTACAAAATGGCTACAAAAGAAACAAAAGACGTATTAAGTGGAAAATACGGCGCAACAGTTAAGCCTTTCAACGAAGAAGTTCAAAAGAAAGTTCTTGGAGAAAATCCAGAAGTTATCACATGTCGTCCGGCTGATTTAATTCCAGACGAATTAGATACTCTTCGCGGTGAAATGGCACAATGGTCACAGCAGGAAGAAGACGTATTAACATACGCATTGTTCCCACAGGTTGCTACAGATTTCTTTAAATATAGAGAAGCACAGCAAACAAGAGTTGACCAGACAGTAGCTGACACAGAGAACGGAAGCTATCCGGTATAATTGAAGATGAAATATGAAGGGTCCGACACATTTTAATATGTGCCGGACCTTGCTTTTTGAATATGGTTAAGGTGTGGAGTATGCAAACATGGTAATATTTTATAGTTTAATACTAGCCAAAATGCTGACTTTCTATAAAACCATGTTTTGAGCGTCTCAATACCCAGTATTTTTTGAAAATATGGGTATTTCTATGCTATATCAATGAATTTATAGAAAGTCAGGCAACAAAATACTACTAAATTATAGGAAATATGTGACTTACTGGGTATTTTTCAAGAAAAAAGCACATATTTACCCATTTCATCCGCAAATATGGTACAATCAATAAAAATATACATAATACAATCATATAAAAAATGTAAAATATTTTAATCAAGAAAGAATCATATAAATCACAGGAGGGGTGCGTATGTCTAAATATATCATGGCATTAGACGCTGGTACAACAAGCAATCGTTGTATTCTCTTTAATAAAAAAGGTGAAATCTGCAGCGTGGCGCAGAGAGAGTTTACACAATATTTCCCACAGCCGGGTTGGGTTGAGCATGATGCGGATGAAATCTGGGCAAGCATGCTTGGCGTAGCAGTAGAAGCTATGAATAAAATAGGTGCCTCTGCTGATGAGATTGCTGCAATTGGTATTACGAATCAAAGAGAGACTGCAATTGTGTGGGATAAAAACACCGGAGAGCCGGTCTGTCATGCGATTGTTTGGCAATGTAGACGAACTTCTGAGTATTGTGACTCCTTAAAAGAAAAGGGATTAACGGAAGAATTCAGGGCAAAGACAGGACTTGTGATAGACGCCTATTTCTCAGGTACAAAAGTAAAATGGATTTTAGATCATATACCAGGAGCAAGAGAAAGAGCTGAAAAAGGAGAACTTTTATTTGGTACAGTTGAGACATGGCTTATTTGGAAATTGACGAAGGGTGCCGTGCATGTAACAGATTACTCCAATGCTTCGCGCACTATGATGTTCAACATTAACACATTGGAGTGGGATGATGAAATTCTTGCGGAACTTGATATTCCAAAGTGTATGCTTCCGACGGCAAAACCATCCAGTTGTATTTTTGGATGTACTGATGCATCATTTTTGGGTGGTCAGATTCCAATTGCAGGTGCTGCTGGTGACCAACAAGCCGCATTGTTTGGGCAAACATGCTTTACACCAGGTGAGGCAAAGAATACCTATGGAACGGGCTGTTTCCTTTTGCTGAATACAGGAGAAAAACCTGTGTTTTCCGATAATGGTCTTGTTACAACCATTGCTTGGGGATTAGATGGCAAAGTGACTTATGCATTAGAGGGTTCTATTTTTGTCGCTGGTGCAGCCATTCAATGGCTTCGAGATGAAATGCGATTTATTGACTCTTCGGCCGAGTCAGAGATGATGGCAATGCAAGTGGAAGATACAAATGGTTGTTATGTAGTACCGGCCTTTACAGGACTCGGAGCACCGTATTGGGACCAATATGCAAGAGGTACCATCGTAGGCTTAACACGTGGTGTTAACAAATATCATATTATAAGAGCGACACTGGATTCTATTGCGTATCAGGTAAATGATGTCCTTTCTGCAATGAAATCGGATTCCGGAATCGAACTTTCTGCTCTTAAGGTAGATGGCGGTGCAAGTGCAAACAATTTTTTAATGCAAACACAGGCGGATATTATCGGTGCACCGGTCAACAGACCGCAGTGTGTAGAAACAACAGCAATGGGTACAGCATATCTTGCTGGTCTGGCAGTTGGATATTGGGAAAGTAAAGAAGAGGTAATTCGCAACCGGACAATTGGGCGGACTTTCAAACCTACTATTGAGAAAGAAAAACGAGAAACCATGATAAAGGGCTGGAATAAAGCTGTTAAATATGCATACGGATGGGCGAAAGAAGATTAAAATAAAACATTACTTGATGTTTTATACTAAATATCGCATAATAAAAGAAATCATTGTATTAAGAGAAAATGAGGACATGTAAATGGGCAAGGTGCTTGTAGTAGGTGGCGGTGCAGCTGGTATGTTTGCGGCGATTTTTGCAGCCTACAATGGAAATGAAGTGCATTTATTTGAGAAAAATGAAAAGCTAGGAAAAAAACTGTTTATCACGGGTAAAGGCCGATGCAATATTACAAATGCAAGTGATATGGAGACACTGTTTTCCTCTGTCGTGACGAATTCTAAATTCCTGTACAGTAGTTTTTACGGATATACAAATCAGGATGTGATTGAATTTTTTGAGAGAATAGGAGTACGTACAAAAATTGAGCGTGGAAATAGAGTGTTTCCACTTTCTGATCATTCTTCGGACGTAATTGCAGGTTTAACCAGGGAATTGCAACAATTGGGTGTGGAGATTCATTTGCACACAGCGGTTAAAAAAATTGTTGGGAAAGAACGGCTCGAGTACCTTGAGCTGAAGAATGGATTACGAATAGAAGGCGATGCCTGTATTGTTGCAACCGGTGGATTTTCTTATCAGACAACCGGTTCAACAGGAGATGGGTATCGATTTGCAAAAGAACTAGGTCATCAGGTGACAGAAATATTGCCGGCATTAGTTCCGCTGACTATCAAAGAGTGGTATGCAAAGGAATTGCAGGGACTATCCTTGCGTAATGTGAAGGCAAGCATTTATGATGATAAAAAGAAATTGTATGATGATTTTGGGGAAATGTTATTTACCCACTATGGCGTGAGCGGGCCGTTAATGCTGAGTGCAAGCAGTTATATTGGAAAAAAACTCAAAGAAAAAGAATTAAAATTAGTCATCGATTTAAAACCGGCTCTAACAACAGAACAGTTAGACCAGCGCGTGCAACGAGATTTTGAAGAAAACATGAATAAGAGTTTTAAAAATGCGATTGGCAAATTGTTCCCTACAAAATTGATTCCAATTATGTTAGAATTAAGTGGAATTAATCCGGATAAGAAGGTAAATTCGATTTCCAAAGAAGAAAGACAACAATTTGTTTCGCTGATAAAAAACTTCACAATGACCATCACAGGACTTCGTGATTTTAATGAAGCGATTATAACCAAAGGCGGAATATCTGTGAAAGAAATTAATCCGTCTACTATGGAATCAAAGCTTGTACAAGGAGTATATTTTATAGGAGAGGTTCTTGATTTGGATGCGTTGACCGGTGGTTATAATCTGCAGATTGCATGGTCCACAGGTTATGCAGCTGGAAATAGTATCTGTGATTGGAATAAATAAATATAACGGAAAGGATAAGAAAAATGGGCTATAATGTGGCAATCGACGGACCTGCAGGGGCAGGAAAAAGTACAGTGGCAAAAAGAGTTGCAAAAGAATTGGGATTTATTTATGTGGATACAGGAGCAATGTATCGTGCGTTGGCGGTATTCTTCTTGAAACAAGGTCTAAAACCAGAGGAAACAGAAAGAATAGCTGAAGTATGTAAAGAAGCTAAAGTCTCCATTGGATATGAAGAAGGGGTTCAACAGGTTTATTTAAATGGGGAAAATGTAACCTCTTTGCTCAGAACAGAAGAGGTTGGTAATATGGCATCTGTAAGTTCTGCGGTTGGAGAAGTCAGGGCACAACTTTTAGAACTTCAAAGAGAACTTGCAAGAACCAAGGATGTTGTGATGGATGGACGCGACATTGGGACAAATATTTTGCCAAATGCAGATGTGAAAGTATATTTGACAGCAAGTGTAGAAACACGTGCAAGAAGAAGATTTCTTGAGTTGCAAGAAAAAGGTGTGAAATGTAACTTAGAGGATATTGCGCACGATATTGAAGAGCGCGATACCAGAGATATGAATCGTGAGATAGCACCACTTAAACAGGCAGAGGACGCTGTACTTGTGGATAGCTCCAATATGACAATTGACGAAGTTGTGGAAGCAATCAAATCATTATGTAAGTAAGAAAAGGAAGAAGCATGGAAGTAAGACTGGCAAGGACTGCAGGATTTTGTTTTGGCGTAAAACGTGCAGTGGATACTGTTTATGAGCAGGTAGAAAAATGCAATAATGAAAAAATATACACCTATGGACCAATTATTCACAATGAAGAGGTGGTAAAGGATTTACGGAGCAAGGGTGTAGAGGTCATTGAAACAGAGGAGGAATTAAAACAACTTACAACAGGTGTTGTAATTATTCGTTCTCATGGTGTTTCAAAGCACATTTATACCATTTTGGAGGAGCAAGGTCTAAAGTGTGTAGATGCCACCTGTCCTTTTGTGAAAAAAATCCACCGAATTGTGGAAAAAGAAAGTGCTGATGGTGCTCACATTATTATCATAGGTGACGAAAAACATCCGGAAGTGCAAGGCATTCAGGGGTGGTCACATACACCTGTATCGATTATAAAAACTGAAGAACAGGCAGCAAACTTTGAGATGCCGGAAAACACAAGAATTTGCATTGTATCTCAAACGACATTTAATTACAATAAATTCAAATATTTAGTTGAAATTATTTCCAAAAAGCATTATAATGTAAATGTTTTAAATACAATTTGCAGTGCAACAAAAGAACGACAAACAGAGGCTGAAAATATTGCAAGAGAGGTCGATGTGATGATTGTAATCGGGGACAAGCATAGTTCCAACACGCAAAAATTATTTGAAATATGCCGTAGTGCATGTGGCGATACGTACTATATACAGACACTTGACGATTTGGATATGAATCAATTAAAGTCAGTACAAACAGTAGGTATTACAGCGGGCGCTTCGACGCCTAGCAATATAATTGAGGAGGTTCAAAATAATGTCAGAATTAACTTTTGAACAAATGTTAGAGGATTCATTCAAAACAATACGAAATGGAGAGGTTGTAGACGGTACAGTCATCGATGTAAAACCTGACGAAATCGTTTTAAATATAGGCTACAAAGCTGACGGTATCATTACACGCAGCGAATACACAAACGAAGCAAATGTGGATTTGACAACATTGGTATCTGTTGGAGATACAATGGCTGTGAAAGTATTGAAAGTGAATGACGGTGAAGGTCAAGTGCTGTTAACATATAAGAGATTAGCAGCAGAAAGAGGAAACGAAAGATTAAAAGAAGCTTTCGAAAACAAAGAAGTATTAAAAGCAACAGTGGCTCAGATTCTTGGTGGTGGATTAAGCGTTGTTGTGGATGAAGCAAGAGTATTTATTCCTGCAAGCTTAGTTTCTGATGTATATGAAAAAGACCTTAGCAAATACCAAGGTCAAGAAATCGAATTCGTAATCAGCGAATTTAATCCAAGAAGAAACAGAGTGATTGGTGATAGAAGACAACTTTTAGTTGCTGAAAAAGCTGAATTACAAAAAGCAGTATTTGAAAAATTAAATGTAGGTGATACTGTTACAGGTACTGTTAAGAACGTGACAGATTTTGGTGCATTTATCGACCTTGGCGGCGTGGATGGATTATTACATATTTCTGAAATGTCATGGGGAAGAGTGGAAAGCCCTAAGAAAGTATTTAAAGTTGGCGAAGAGATCAATGTTCTTGTAAAAGAAATTAATGAAACAAAAGTTGCATTAAGCTTAAAATTCCCAGAAACAAATCCATGGGTGAATGCAGCGGAAGTTTATGCTTTGGGAAATGAAGTAACAGGTAAAGTTGCAAGAATGACAGACTTTGGTGCATTTGTAGAATTAGCACCAGGTGTAGATGCTTTATTACATGTATCACAGATTTCAAGAGCGCATGTTGAAAAACCAGCTGATGTTTTAAGCGTTGGTCAGGAAATTACAGCAAAAGTTGTAGAATTCAACGAAGAAGACAAGAAAATCAGTTTAAGCATGAAAGCATTAGAACCAGTTCCGGAAGTTGCTCCTGTAGAGGAAGCACCTGTTGAAGAAACTGTAGAAGAAGTGGTTGTAGAAGAAGTTGCAACTGAAGATGTAGTGACCGAAGAAGCAGCTGCTGAAGAAGTAGTTGAAGAGGTTGCTGAAGAAACAGCTGAATAGTGAAATGATAAATAGGGACTACATGGTAGTCTCTATTTTTTGTTCTCAAAATCGAACATATGGTTGCATTAATGAATTTGGTGTGATAGAATGTTCTTGAACATTTTAGTTTGGAGGTATTGTATGATTTCATATA
Organism: Faecalimonas sp.; assembly: GCA_045531155.1. GTDB lineage: Bacteria > Bacillota > Clostridia > Lachnospirales > Lachnospiraceae > Faecalimonas. The sequence goes on from JAZSDK010000071.1 coordinate 17,158, forward strand.
TAAGTGGTGAATTGATTACCATAGAAGAGGATAAAGTCATCCTTGATGTCAATGGAGTAGGATTTGGTATTTATATGCCTTTGCAGTCCATGAATTATCTTCCGCCAGTAGGTGAGGAGGTTCGGTTACATACCTATATGAATGTTCGGGAAGATGCGATTCAATTATATGGTTTTTTGACCAGAGATGATTTAAAGGTTTTCAAATTGGTTATCGGCGTGAGCGGAATCGGACCAAAGGGCGGATTAAGTATTTTGTCTCAGATGTCACCGGATGATTTGCGTTTTGCAGTCATGGCAAATGACGCCAAGACCATTGCAAAAGCTCCTGGCATCGGGAAAAAGACAGCGGAAAAATTAATTATTGAATTGAAAGACAAATTGGATATTGAAGATGTGTTGAATAGAGATGTAGAGGATGTGAATGTTGTTTCTTCAGTTGGCTTGTCTAATGAAGTTCAAGCAGAAGCAATACAGGCATTGGTTGCATTGGGATATGGTAGTACGGAAGCTACAAGAGCAGTGAAGAAGGTATCTATCACTGAAGATACTACGGTGGAAGATTTACTGAAGGTGGCACTTAAGAACGTGATATAATAAGCCTTGCAGAGATAGGTAGGATTGAAAATGAAGAAAAGAATCATAACAACGGAAAATTTAGAGGAAGATATCAAGATAGAGAATCATCTGCGTCCACAATTACTAAAGGATTATATTGGACAGGAAAAAGCGAAAGAGACGCTTAAGATATACATAGAAGCAGCGAAGTCAAGGAACGAGTCTTTAGACCATGTATTGTTCTATGGTCCGCCGGGACTTGGGAAAACCACGTTGGCCGGAATTATTGCAAATGAAATGGGTGTGAATTTAAAAATCACATCCGGTCCTGCAATTGAAAAACCAGGTGATATTGCAGCGATTTTAAATGGACTGCAGGAAGGTGATGTTCTGTTTGTTGATGAAATTCATCGACTGAACCGTCAGGTTGAGGAAGTACTTTATCCTGCAATGGAGGATTATGCAATTGATATTATGATTGGAAAAGGAGCTAATGCTCGTTCCATTCGATTGGAACTTCCTAAGTTTACTTTGGTTGGTGCTACAACAAGAGCTGGTATGCTGACTGCACCTTTGAGGGACAGATTTGGTGTTGTGAACCGTTTGGAATACTATACAGAAGAAGAACTGCAAACCATTATTATGCGTTCAGCTAAGGTGTTAGATGTGGAGATTGAACCGAACGGTGCAAGGGAGATGGCAAAGCGTTCCAGAGGGACACCAAGACTTGCGAATCGCCTTTTGAAACGTGTGCGTGATTTTGCACAAGTGAAGTATGATGGTGTTATTACAGAAGCCGTTGCTAATTATGCATTGAATTTATTAGATGTGGATAAGTTTGGATTGGATCATAATGACCGTAATCTTTTGTTTACTATTATTGAAAAGTTTCAGGGTGGCCCTGTTGGACTTGATACACTTGCTGCGGCTGTTGGAGAGGATGCAGGAACCATTGAGGATGTATATGAGCCATATCTATTAAAGAATGGATTTATTCAAAGAACACCAAAGGGACGAATTGTTACAGAACGTGCCTACGAACATTTGGGAATTCCTTGCCAAAACGACTAAAAACGTATATAATGGATAAAGATTTAAAAAAAGTGAGGAGGATACCTATGGCATCTTCAAAAAACTTTACAGAAGTTTTAATTGGTGGAAAAGTATTCACATTAAGTGGATTTGAAAGTGAAGATTATTTACAAAGAGTATCTACATATCTGAATCATAAGATTGCAGAGTGTACAAGCATAGATGGATATCAAAGGCAAAGTACAGAAACAAGAAGCACAATTTTGGCACTTAATATTGCAGATGATTATTTTAAAGCAAAGAAGCAGGGTGCTGTCTTAGAAAATGATGTTCAACAAAAAGACAAAGAAATGTATGATTTGAAACATGAGCTGATTTCAACTCAGATTCGTTGCGAGAATTTAGAGCAAGAAATTGCACGTTTGAAAGAAGAGAATCAAGAACTACAGATGAAGATTGTTAAATTAGAAACAGAAAATCAATTGAAATAGAATCTCGCATGCGGGGTTCTATTTTGTATAATAAGAAATTGAGAAATTTCTTATTATACAAAATCGCTCCGCGTAGGATGCGCAGGAGCGCGTACAATGAAGATGTTGCTTTGCAACCGCGCCCCGCGCGAGAGTTTGCAAGCAAACTCTTTATTCTATGTATCCTTATATGGAAATGGAGTAAATCATGAATAAAAAAGTGGAAATTTTATCTCCGGCAGGTTCATATGAAAGTCTGAAAGCGGCAATTGCTGCAAGTGCAGATGCGGTCTATATAGGCGGCACTCGTTTTGGCGCGCGTGCATATGCAAATAATCTGACGGAAGAGGAACTTTTGGAAGCGATTGATTATGTTCATTTACATGGAAGAAAGATTTATTTAACAATCAACACACTTCTCAAAGAACATGAGTTGAGTAATGAATTGTATGATTATTTATTACCATATTATAAGCAAGGATTAGATGCAGTTATTGTACAGGATATAGGAGTTTTGACATATATAAAAGAACAATTTCCAGACCTTCCTATTCATGCAAGCACGCAGATGACAATTACAAATGTGCTTGGAGCACAATTTTTGAAAAGTCTCGGTGTAGAGCGGATTGTAACCGCACGTGAAATGCAGCTTTCAGAGATTGAGGAGATTGCAAAGAATACAGATGTGGAAATTGAGAGTTTTGTACATGGAGCTTTGTGTTACTGTTATTCGGGACAATGTTTATATAGCAGTTTAATCGGAGGAAGAAGTGGCAATCGAGGACAATGTGCACAACCATGTCGTTTGCCTTATCGCACAGGTAATCAAAAGGATACAAAGTATGTGCTAAGTTTAAAGGATATCTGTACACTTGAATACATTCCTGAACTTGTGGAAGCAGGTATAGATTCCTTTAAGATAGAAGGTCGCATGAAGAAACCGGAGTATGTTGCGCTTGTAACTGCCATGTATCGTAAATATGTGGACTTATATTTAAAGTACGGGAAAAAGGCGTTTCGTGTGGAAGAGAAAGACCGTGAGATGTTGATGGATTTATACAACCGTGGCGGTTCTCATGGTGGATACTATCATACAAAGAACGGCAGAGAAATGTTATCTTTAGAACGGCCAAATCATGCGGGAGTACCAGCACTTCAGATAATGAAGTACAAGGGGCGAAATGTCACGGTAAAAACACTTGTGGATATTCATAAGGGGGATGTGATTGAACTACCTGACGGAGTAGAAAACTTTACCTTTGGATTGGATGTTTCAAAAGGACAAACCACCACTATTACAACACATAAGAACCAGAAGTTTTCACAGAATCATATTTTGAACAGAACAAGAAATGAAAGTTTATTGCAATGGATTAAAACAAGCATTATTGATTATAAAAGAAAGATGAAAATGAATGGGCGATTAAAGCTTTCTGTTAAAGAAGCCGCCAGACTGGTGATTGAATGTCAGGATATTACTGTTGAAATAACAGGCGAAAAGGCACAGGAAGCGTTAAATCAGCCGATGAACGCAGAGCGTGTGGAAAAGCAAATGCGCAAAACAGGAAACACGCTATTTGAGTTTGATGAATTGGAAATAGAACTAGACGGAAATCTATTCATGCCGATGCAGGTACTAAATGAACTTAGACGGGCAGCAATAGAAGCTTTAGAAAAACGAATTTTATCTGCATATCGAAGAGAAGAAAAACAGAAAATCTTCCATAGTGATGCATCAGATGAGGCACATAACAGTATGCCGATGTATATATATGTAGAAAATCTGGAACAATGGGAGGAAGCCTTATATTTTGACTATGTGGAGCGCATTTATTTGGATTGTAATGCGCTGGATAAAGCATGGTTAAATTCGGAACTTTCAAATATTATTGATAGAACTCATCAGAGTGACAAACAGATTTATCTTGGTATGCCGCATATTTTTAGAAAAGATGCAATTCGTAAATATGAAGAAGCATACGTAAATATCTTGCAAGTGTCATGGGATGGTGTGCTGATTCGAAATTATGAGAGTTATGCATTTTTAAAAAATCACAGATATGCAGGAAAAATAGTTACGGATTATAATTTGTATCAATTCAACAAATATGCAAAAGAGTTTTGGAAAAATGAGATGATAGAGTCCACGACGGCTCCACTTGAACTTAACTTCAAAGAATTAAAAGAAGTTGGCGTAGAAAATAGTGAGCTTGTTGTCTATGGATATTTCCCGATGATGGTTTCAGCACAGTGCGTGAAAAAGACCACAGAAGGCTGTAAAAAGCAAAAAGGTACATGCTTTATCAAAGATAGATATAATAAGCAATTTGCAGTAAAAAATCACTGTGATTATTGTTATAATATTATTTATAATACGGCACCGGTTGTTTTAACAGACCAAAAAGTGGAAATCATAGAATTGAATCCAAAAGCTATACGATTGCATTTCACAACAGAAAACAAACAATCAATGCGAAAGATTGTGGAATTATACAATGAAGTGTTTTATAAAGGCGGACAACCGATAGAGCCGGATTTTGAGTTTACAAGAGGACATTTCAAACGAGGAATTAAGTAGGTGAAGAGTTGGCTAATATTATAGTAGGATGCGCAAAATACATGATGATTGTCTTTATAGCCATTTACACATACCAATGCTTTGCGGTGTTTGGATATGAAGACCCAAAAGCCAAAAGAAAAATACTAAGGAATCAGAACAGAGTCATGTTTATGATTCATTTTATGGCTTTTGCAGGCATGTATTTAAAAACAGGTGAAAATAAAATATTGAATTTTTATTTAGCTCAGGTACTGATGTTGACAGGTATCATTTTTCTATATGGGAAATTATATCCAAAGGTTTCACGGCTTATTGTCAACAATATGTGCATGCTTCTTACCATTGGTTTCATTATGATTACCCGATTATCTTATGACAAGGCCGTAAAGCAAAGTGTGATTGTTGCAGGAGCTGCCGTCATAAGTCTCTTTGTCCCGGCAATTATTCGCAAAGCAAAAAGGCTGGCAGATTTAAGGGTGTTATATGGCTTTACTGGTATTCTTGCATTGGCGACGGTGGTTGTTGTCGGGCAGGTTTCTGGCGGCGCCAAATTAGGATTTACAATTGCCGGAATCGGAATACAGCCTTCAGAATTTGTGAAAATTCTATTTGTATTCTTCGTTGCATCTAGTTTCTATTGTTCAACAGGATTTAAAAATGTAGTTGTGACAACAATTGTTGCAGCAATGCATGTATTGATTTTAGTTGTATCAAAAGATCTTGGAGCTGCATTGATTATCTTTGCTGTGTATCTAGTGATGTTATATGTTGCTACCAGAAAGTCTATATATACATTTGCCGGACTTGGGGCGGGCAGTGTCGCTGCAGTAGTCGCGTATCATTTGTTTTCTCATGTTAGGGTTCGTGTCAATGTATGGAAAGATCCTTTTGCAGTCTATGACAAAGGTGGATATCAGGTGGCACAGTCGCTATTTGCAATTGGAACAGGGAGCTGGTTTGGAACCGGATTATTTCAGGGAAAAGCAGATGCAATACCGGTGGCGGATGAGGATTTTATTTTTTCTGCTATATCAGAGGAAATGGGACTGATTTTTGCACTATGTATTATTTTAATCTGTGTTAGCTGTTATGTCATGTTTTTAAATATTGCAATGCAGTTACGCAGTCGTTTCCATAAGCTTGTTGCATTAGGTCTGGGTACATGTTATATCTTCCAAACTTTTTTAAATATTGGTGGGGTGACAAAATTTATACCTTCAACAGGTGTTACGCTACCACTTGTTAGTTACGGTGGAAGTTCTGTTCTAAGTACGTTAATTATGTTTGCAATTATTCAGGGCTTGTATATCCTGAAAGAAGACGAGGAAGAAAATATTGAGAGAAAAAGACAAAAAAAATACGCGCAACAAGAAGCCAGACAACGAAATAGAAATTATATCCCTCAATCTCGAACCGGAACACGGGAGGAAACAAACCGAAGTACGCAAAAGCAAAAAAAACGAGGAGCAGGAGAAGGCAACAGGAAATCGCGAGTTCGCTAGAGTGACGTATCTGTTTGTGACAATTTTTCTTGCCATGATGGGATATTTGGTTTATTTCAATGTAGTAAAAAGCAAGGATATTATCAATAGTCCATACAATGTCAGGCTAGATTCTATGGCAGACCGTGTGGTACGTGGTAAAATTTTAGATAATACTGGAAATGTGCTTGCCAAAACAGAAGTTCATGAGGATGGAACAGAAACCAGAATCTATCCATATGGTAATATGTTTGCGCATGTGGTGGGCTATGATTCCAAAGGCAAATCTGGACTGGAATCTATCACAAATTTCCAATTGCTTACTTCCAATGCAAACTTTATGGAACAGTTTGTTCATGAGCTGAAGGAAGAAAAAAATATTGGTGACAATGTAATTACTACGTTGGATATGACTCTACAAGAAGCTGCTTATAATGCGCTAGGTGATTACAAAGGTGCAGTTATAATTACGGAAGTGACAACGGGCAAAATCTTGGCAATGGTGTCGAAACCGGATTTTAATCCTAATACTATTTCTGAAGATTGGGGTGAAATTTTAAACAGCTCCGGAAGTATGCTTCTTAATCGGGCTACGCAAGGTGCATATGCACCGGGATCTGTATTCAAATTAGTAACCGCGCTGGAGTACATGAGAGAAAACAAAGCTTATATCAGTTATAGTTACACCTGTGAAGGCGACATTGAATGTGAAGGTACCATTATTCATTGTGCGAAGAATAGAAAGCATGGTGAGGAGGACTTGGCATTATCCCTGGCAAATTCATGTAACACCTCATTTTCAAATATTGGGTTAAGTTTAAATATTTCCGGTATGAAAAAAACAGCAAAAGGACTTTTGTTTAATACCAAATTGCCAAGTTTATTTCCGTATTCACAGAGCAAGTTTCAATTAGAAAAAGAGGATCCTACCGCTGAGATTATGATGACAGCAATCGGTCAGGGCGAAACCTTGGTCAGCCCTTATCATATGGTGCTTATAGCATCTGCAATCGGAAATGGTGGTATATTAATGGAACCATATTTGGTGGATCGAATTGAAAGTCATACAGGAGCGTCTGTGGAGAAAAACATGCCAAAAAAATATACAGAGCTTATGACTACACAAGAAGCTTCCGTTTTGAAAGATTATATGATAAAGGTTGTTGAAAGCGGAACTGCAAGCGCATTGAAAAGTGAGAAATATATCGTTGCAGGGAAAACAGGCACTGCGGAGTACAGCAGTGATAAAGAAAAAGCACATTCATGGTTTATGGGATTTACGAATCCGGATAATCCGGACCTTGCGATTAGCATTGTTGTTGAAAGTGCGGATAATTCGGGGATGAGTGCAGTTTCTGTGGCGAAAAAAATACTAAATGCGTATTATTAGATTTAGAGGTAATGAAATGAAATATTATTATGCGCTTTATACGGATGAGCATATAAAAGATAAGCAAGAAAAAATCAAAAAAAAGATAGAAACTGATCAATGGCAATTAGAGGTTTATTTAATTGCCTTAACAAAAAATGATAAAAATCATTTGGATATATTTAATTCCGTTCTACTGATTCAAAAAGCAATGTCCAAGAATGATTTGTTTATTGTTGGAATTGCAAGCGGTTACACAGAAAGCTTAGAATTAGTTGAAAAGATTACGCAAGAAGTGTATGATGAGACTAGTGGAGTAGATATTAGAAATTATATTTTGCAGAAACAACAAAAGTATGAAGAAGGAAACGTATAGGTGTTAAAATGCTACATATACTATTTTTAATACTAAAAATAATAGGCATTATACTGTTGGTAATATTAGGAATTACCTTAACGCTAGTTGGCGTTGTTTTGTTAGTTCCGATTCGTTACCGGATGAAAACGGAAACAACGAACGGAATGAAGGGGCTTCGAACAGAGGTGAAAGCCAACTGGTTCTTGCACCTAATATCAGCGCATATTACTTACCAGGAGGAAAAACTTGATTGGCAGGTTCGAATTGGTTGGAAAAAAATTCGGGCAACAGAGGACGATGTCCATATAGATGATGGTGATATCGACATAAATGCTGAAGAAGAGAAAAATGTAGATAAAAAGATAACCGATCAAGACGAGAAAAGGGAAACAACCAGCAAGATGACAGCTTCTGATAAAGGAGAAAACGCTGGCAAAGATTCACCCTGTGATAAGGAAGCGGCTACCGACAAAGTAAAAAAAGAAGGTTGCTTTAAAAAGATAAAATGTACAATTCAAGAAATCTATGGTAAGATAAAAAACATAAAAGAGTTTCTGACGGAGGAAACACATATACAAGCGTTTCTTCGTTTGAAAAAAGAAATATTTTTCTTTATAAGAAAGATTAAGCCGGATAAAATAAAAGGATACTTACGTTTCGGTTTAGAAGACCCATATAATACAGGTCGTGTCCTGGCGGCTTTAAGTATGTTGTATCCGTTTTATGGGGAAGACTTTCAAGTATATCCGGAATTTGAACGAGAGATTATAGAGGGAGATATATATTTTAAAGGCCGCATCCATCTCGTGCATTTGTTATTGGTGCTTGGGAGGGTATATTTTGATAAAAATGTGAAACTGTTCAGAGCCAAGTTAAATTTTATAAAACGGACGTAAATGCTTGTATTGTGTTTTTGAGGTTGCTTCTGAACAGTTATAATAAATATAAAAGGAATTTAGGAGGAAGTAAAAGTGGAAGATAACAAATTTAACTCAACAGTATCCGCATTATTTAATGGAATGGATAGTGTCATTTCATCAAAAACAGTAGTTGGTGAAGCGATTCATATTGATGATACAATTATTTTACCATTGGTTGATGTATCATTTGCAGTAGGTGCAGGAGCATTTCATGCGGACAAGAAAGAAAGAGGCGCTGGAGGTCTTGGTGGAAAGATTAGTCCAAGTGCAGTTCTTGTGATTCAAAATGGCAAGACAAAACTTGTGAATATTAAAAATCAAGATACCATTACAAAACTTCTTGACTTGGTTCCGGATGTAATTGACAGAGTAAAAGAGAAGAAGGAAGATAAAGTAACAGAAAAAGATATTGATGAAATGTTAGATAAAGCAGAACAGAAATAAAGACAAGTATTTAGCATATACTATAGTAAGTATAAAACTATGGAGCATGATATGAAACGGGTTCTTGGATTTGCAATATTCTTTATTGCAGTAGGTATGGTAATCTCGATGGTATTACCAAGTACATTTGTAGAATGTCTGGTTATTTTAATATGTCTGCTCCTGGGATATAATCTTTTCTGTTGTTAGTATAAAAGTCCGCTTGCGGACTTTTTTGCCCGTGGCGCCATTGCGAAGCAATATATACATTATGCGCCACTGTGTATCGTCGGGAAGTTATGTTGTGTGCAACACAACAAAAAAACGAGATGACTCCAAACATCTCGTTTTTATTATGCTTATTAAGCTCTTTCAACTTTTCCTGATCTTAAGCAAGAAGTACATACGTACATTTTCTTAGCTCCACCTTCTGTTTTAACTTTTACAGATTTTACGTTTGATTTCCACATTTTTGGTGTTTTTCTATTAGAGTGACTTACATTGTTTCCGAAGTGAGCACCCTTTTCACAAATAGCACATTTAGCCATGATTGCACCTCCTAACGATATTAATAGTCATACCAGACTTACACAACAAAGGTATTTTATCAGAAAAGAAACAAATTTGCAAGTGAAAATTAAAAAAAATCAAGATACACCTAAGATAATACTAAAAGTGTTGTAAATTTTCGAAAAACAGAGTATAATAAACTCGTTAAGTACGTGAAAATGTATGAAACCTTTATAGAATTGGAGGTACAGATATGAAAGGAAGTATGACAACAGACTTAGGTGTAATTACAATTGATCCTGAAGTGGTAGCTAAATATGCAGGAACCGTTGCTGTAGAATGTTTTGGCATTGTTGGTATGGCAGCAGTCAGCATGAAGGATGGTCTTGTAAAATTACTCAAAAAAGAAAGCCTGACACATGGAATCCAAGTGGAAATTTCAGATGACAATAAAATTACAATTAATTTTCATGTTATCGTTTCATATGGCGTTAGCATTTCAACAGTGTGTGAAAATTTAGTTGGAAATGTAAAATATAGAGTAGAAGAATTCACAGGTATGGAAGTGGATAAGATCAACATTTACGTTGAAGGCGTAAGAGTGATTGATTAAGGAGGACGTAATTGTGGCAACAAAGACAATTAATGCAGAAATGCTTTCTAAGATGTTTTTGGCTGGTGCCGGAAATATTGAGGCCCAGAAAGAATATATTAATGAGTTAAATGTTTTTCCTGTTCCGGATGGTGATACAGGAACAAATATGTCATTAACAATTATGGCAGCGGCAAAAGAGGTGGCTGCTCTTGATAATCCGGATATGGAGACTTTGGCGAAAGCAATTTCTTCGGGTTCACTTCGCGGGGCTCGTGGTAACTCAGGTGTTATTTTATCACAGTTATTCCGTGGCTTTACAAAAGCAATTCGTGACACAAAAGAAATTGATGTTTTAACACTTGCAGCAGCATGTGAAAAAGCAAAAGAAACAGCGTATAAAGCAGTTATGAAACCAAAAGAGGGTACCATTCTTACTGTTGCAAGAGGCATTGCGGATAAGGCATTGGAGCTTGCTGAAACGGTTGAAGATTTGGAGGAATTTATTCCGCAAGTTATTGCACATGCAGAAGAAGTATTGGCTCAGACACCGGAAATGCTTCCGGTATTAAAAGAAGCAGGAGTGGTTGACTCTGGCGGACAGGGTCTTGTTGAGGTGCTTAAGGGTGCATATGATGCCTTCCTAGGTAAAGAAATTGATTACAGCAAAATTGCACCAAGTACATCTGTAAACATAACAAAAGTAAGTGCAGATACCAATGCAGAGATTAAATTTGGATACTGTACAGAATTTATTATTATGACAGAAAAAGCATTCACAGATAAAGACGAGAGAGATTTCAAAGCATATTTGGAATCAATCGGAGACTCTATTGTGTGCGTTGCGGATGATGAGATTGTAAAGATTCACGTGCATACGAATGATCCGGGTCTTGCAATTCAGAAAGCTTTAACCTATGGTCAGCTTACAAAAATGAAGATTGACAATATGCGCGAAGAACACGAAGAAAAATTAATTCGTGAAGCCGAGAAGGTTGCAAAGCAAGAGAAAGAAAAAGCGAAAGCTGAACAGAAAGAGTTTGGTTTTATTGCGGTTTCTATTGGGGAAGGATTGAATGAAATCTTTAGAGAATTAGGCGTTGACTATATCATTGAGGGAGGTCAGACAATGAACCCAAGTACAGATGATATGTTGAATGCAATCGACGAAGTAAATGCAAAACATGTATATATCTTCCCGAATAATAAAAATATTACTTTAGCTGCAAATCAGGCGAAATCGTTGGTAAAGGATAAAGAAGTAATTGTAATTCCGACCAAAACGGTTCCACAAGGTATTACAGCTATTATTAATTTTGTTCCTGATATGTCTGCAGAAGAAAATGAAGAAGCGATGCTTGAGGCAATTCAATATGTGAAGACAGGACAGGTAACATATGCTGTTCGTGATACTCGTATTGATGATAAAGAAATCCACAAGGATGACATCATGGGAATTGGTGATTCCGGTATCCTTTCAGTTGGTAAAGACATCGCAGAAACAACAAAAGAGATGCTTGCTGAGTTAGTAGATGATGAATCAGGTATGATTAGTATTTATTACGGGGCTGATGTTTTAGAAGAAGATGCTGAAAAATTAACGGCCGAAATCGAAGAGTTATATCCGGATGTCGATGTTGATACACATTTTGGTGGACAGCCGATTTATTACTATGTAATTGCAGTAGAATAAGAGGAATTAAAGAGAGTTCGCGCGCGAACTCTCTTTTGAGTAATTGGAGAATTAGAATGAATGAATATTCAAGCATTCGCCACCTAAAGGGTGTGGGCGAAAAGGCAGAAAAATTATTTCAAAAACTGAATATCCATACTGTAGGAGACTTGATACGTTTCTATCCGAGAAGCTACGACATTTATGAGAAAGCGATTCCAATCAGCGAAGTGGTTGAAGGTGAGATTGCCACGATAGCAGGAACAATCTATGGGAAGGTGCAGTTTAACAATGCCAAGAATCTGCAGATTACATCCATTCATGTAAAAGATTTGACAGGCGTTATTAAAGCAACCTGGTTTCGCATGCCTTTTTTAAAAAACACACTTGGAAAAGGTGGCGTTATTACACTACGTGGACGCATTGTGAATAGAAGAGGTGCATTATGCTTGGAGCAGCCGGAAATTTTCTTTCCGAGTGCAAAATACAATGAAAAAGAAGATACTATGCAGCCGATTTATCCACTCACAAATGGTTTGACGAACAATATGTTGATGAAGGCTGTAAAGCAGGCGCTAGAATATTTGGATTTGAGGCGAGAATTTTTACCAAACAGTATTCGCTTGGAGCATCACTTGGCAGAGTATAATTATGCGATACGCCAGATTCATTTCCCAAAGGATAAGGATTCATTCTTTAAGGCAAGGGAGCGACTTGTGTTTGAAGAATTCCTAATATTTATATTGGCCCTTCGTCAAATGAAGGAAACCAATGAAAAGACAAAAAATGCATTTGCATTTCCAAAAACAGAGATGGTGGAACAATTGATAGCACAGCTTCCATACGAGCTTACCCATGCACAAAAGAAAGTATGGCAGGAGATTCTTGCAGATATGCAAGGCGAACGTGTAATGTCACGTTTGATACAGGGTGATGTTGGTTCCGGAAAAACAATTATTGCATTATTAGGATTGGTTCTGGCAGGTGCGAATGGATATCAGGGTGCAATGATGGCACCAACAGAAGTTCTTGCAAAACAACACTACGCATCCATTGCAGAAATGTTTGAACTGTACCATGTTCCACTCAAGGTGGAGTTTCTTACCGGTTCCATGACTGCGAAAGAAAAACGTGAGGCATATGAGAGGATTGCATCTGGCGAGGCAAACATTATTGTAGGAACTCATGCATTGATTCAAGAAAAGGTGCAGTATAAAAACTTAGCTTTGGTTGTAACGGATGAGCAGCATCGTTTTGGTGTGAAACAGCGTGAAAAGTTGGCTGAAAAGGGACATACGCCACATATTTTAGTCATGAGTGCAACGCCGATTCCAAGAACTTTAGCGATTATTTTGTACGGTGACTTGGATATTTCTGTGATTGATGAGCTTCCGGCAAATCGATTGCCTATAAAAAACTGTGTAGTTGATACTTCTTATCGAAATACGGCTTATACATTTATGAAGAAACAGGTTGCAGAAGGCAGACAGTGTTATGTGGTTTGTCCGATGGTGGAAGACAGCGAGTTCTTGGAAGCGGAAAACGTGATTGATTACGCGAGAATGCTACAAGAAGAGATGGGAAACGGTATTAAGGTCGGTCATCTACATGGAAAAATGAAACAGGCTGAAAAAGATGCTATTATGGAACAGTTTGCAAAAAACGAGCTGCAAATACTAGTATCTACAACTGTTATTGAGGTTGGTATTAATGTACCAAATGCAACTGTTATGATGATTGAAGATGCACAACGATTTGGTCTTGCCCAGTTACATCAGTTGCGAGGTCGTGTCGGAAGAGGGGATGCCCAATCTTACTGTATTATGATAAATACTTCCGATGGCGAAAAAGCAACAAAACGATTGGAAATCTTAAACAAATCAAATGATGGTTTTTTTATTGCTTCGGAAGATTTAAAATTAAGAGGTCCGGGAGATTTCTTTGGAATTCGAAGTCGGATCGTAGCCATGTCGTTCTGTGAGCCAAGGAG
>JAZSDK010000035.1:0-3695 GCA_045531155.1 Faecalimonas sp.
CCATCAAATCCGATAATCTGTCCTGTGAGATATGAAGGTGTTTCTGCCAATTGAACAGCTAACTCGCCCACTTCCTCTGGTATGCCAAATCGTCCGGCAGGAATCTCATTTTTTAGAATTAGTTTATCCTCATCGCTCAAGTGGTGGTTCATGGTTGTGTCGATGACACCGCATGCAATGGCATTTACCTGAATGTTGCTTGGTGCCAGCTCTTTTGCGAGTGCTTTGGTTAACCCATGCACGCCGGATTTTGTAGTTGAGTATGCCACTTCACAGGAAGCACCTGAGGTTCCCCACATGGAAGAAATGTTGATAATCTTTCCGCTTTTCTTAGATACCATTTCCGGCGCAACGGCACGGCAGCAGTAGAACACAGAAGATAAATTGGTATCAAGCATACGAGCCCATTCTTTATCTGACATATCAGTTATGAGTCCAATGTGTGCAATACCTGCGTTATTTACCAACACGTCTAAAGCGTCACATTTCTTATAGATTCTTTTAAACATTTCATCTACTGATTTTGGATTCCCCACATCGCCTACCACCATATCGCAAGAGCCCTTTGGTAAGGCTTCAATCTCCTCGCGTACTTTGTCAAGTTCTGTAATGGAATGGTTACAGTTCAAGAATACATGATAACCATTTTTTGCAAATGCAAGCGCGATGGCACGTCCGATTCCTCTGGAAGCACCTGTTACAAGTACCGTTTTTTTGTTCATATTTACGTCCCCCGTATCTCCAAATTACTTATATTATACCATGTGCTTTGCACATGCTATGCTCCGCACGGATGCGCACTCCACTTCGTTGCGGCGCTAGTATAATATCTACCGATATTATACTATGAATTTTGTGGACGGTAAAGGTGATTTGTTTTATAATAGATTTATCTTGAAAAAAGGATGGAAGCTGACAGTGATAAAAAAAGCCATTGCATTTGCGACAAAGGCTCATGAAGGCCAGATGCGAAAAGGGACAACAAGACCATTTATTACACATCCGTTGGAGGTGGCGCAGATTGTGTCGACGATGACAGATGACAAAGAAGTGATTTGCGCTGCGATTTTGCATGATACTATTGAGGATTGCGAGGGTGTTACAGAAGAAAATATTCGGGAGGCATTTACAGACCGCGTCGCGGAACTTGTAGCGCAGGAGAGTGAGGACAAGTCCAAGACGTGGATGGAGCGAAAAAGTCACACTATTGCGCATTTAAAGGTGGCACCGAAGGAGATTCAAATGATTGGCCTTGCGGACAAGCTTTCTAATATGCGAGATATTGACCGTGATTATCCGGAATGTGGCGAGGAGCTTTGGAATCGCTTTCGCATGAAGGACAAGCAGGTGATTGGATGGTACTATAAAAGCATCCGTGAGTCATTGAGAGATGCAATGCAAGAAACAGAAGCCTTTCGGGAATACTGTAAGTTAATTGATAAAAATTTTAGTGAAGAAAGATGTTGATAGTATGAAAGCAATATTAAAGGAATATAGTATTGTTACAATAGGAACGCTGATTGTAGCGGCAGGGGTGTTCTTTTTTATGCTTCCGAGTAATGTGGTGGCTGGAAGCTTGACCGGTTTGGTTATGGTATTAACTAATTTTATACCGATTAAGATTTCGGTATTAACATTTATATTAAATGCGTTTCTCTTGATTATTGGTTTTATCTTTATTGGAAAAGAGTTTGGCGGGAAAACGGTTTATTCATCTATATTATTGCCGATTTTTCTTGGAATTTTTGAATTTGCATTTCCGAATAACCAATCCTTAACGAATGATGTTCTGTTAGATACGATTTGCTATCTGCTGGTGGTAAGTGTGGGTATTGCGCTTTTGTTTCGTGTAAATGCATCCTCCGGTGGTCTGGATATTGTGGCAAAGATTTTAAACAAGTATGCACATATCGAGTTGGGCAAAGCCATGTCAATTGCGGGTATGGTAACGGCATTTTCGTCGATTTTAGTATATGATAAAAAGACTTTGGTAATGAGTATCCTTGCCACTTATGCAAATGGGATTATTCTGGATAATTTTATCGATGGTTACAATCGTAGAAAACGTGTCTGCATTTTGTCATCCAATTATGAGCAGATACAGGAATTTATTACCAATGAATTAAAACGTGGTGTGACATTATATCAGGCAGTCGGTGGCTATAAGAAGGAAGAAAAAACAGAGATTGTAACGATTCTTACAAGAAGCGAGTATGGAGCGCTATTAAATTATCTGCATTCCATCGACAAAAGTGCGTTTGTGACAGTTTCGACGGTGAATGAAGTGATTGGAGAATGGAATAGCAAACGTAAATATATCTAGAAAGAGGTGTTGTATAACTATGAAGAGAAAAGTAGTTGTATTAGGTGGTGGGACCGGTTCCTCAACCTTGCTTCGTGGATTGAAAGAGTTTCCGGTAGATTTGACTTCCATTGTATCGGTATGTGATGATGGTAGTAGTACAGGGGTTTTAAGAGAGGAATTTAGTATCCCGGCAGTTGGTGATATACGAAGAGTGCTGGTCGCTTTGTCTGAGACAGAGCCTCTTGTGATGGAATTATTTAATTATCGCTTTAAAACAACCAGCGACTTAGATGGTCATACGGTGGGGAATCTGCTTCTTACGGCATCTTCTGAAATCACAGGAAACTTATCG
Source organism: Faecalimonas sp. (assembly GCA_045531155.1). GTDB lineage: Bacteria > Bacillota > Clostridia > Lachnospirales > Lachnospiraceae > Faecalimonas. The sequence goes on from JAZSDK010000035.1 coordinate 2,658, forward strand.
GATGGGATAGAAGCTTTGAGTAAAGTGTTTAATCTGAAGGGTAAAGTTGTTCCGTTGACAGAAGACAATGTGGTATTGATGGGTGAGATGGAAGACGGAAGTATTGTAGAAGGGGAACACCAGATTACAGTAAATACAAATCCTATTAAACGTGTATTTTATAAAGAAGAACCCGTGCCAACCAAGGAAGCGGTAAAAGCCATTGAGGAAGCGGACTTGATTCTTCTTAGTATGGGAAGCCTATTTACCAGTATTATTCCGAATCTTATCTGTGATGAGATTGTAAATGCAATTGACCGCAGTAAAGGTAAAATCATGTACGTCTGCAATATGGTAACGCAGCCAGGAGAGACGGAAGGGTTTAAAGTATCTGACCATGTCAAACTCTTAAATCAATATCTTGGAAATAGAAAGATTGACGTTGTAATTGCAAATGATGGAGAAATTGATGCAGACATGGCCACTAGATATGAGTCCTTAGAACAGAAGGACCCAGTGGAGTTAGACCGAGCAGAGATGGAGACCTTGGTGGATAGATTGATTAGCGGTGATTATGTAACAGTGAAAAATAATCTGTTAAGGCACGATGTGATGAAGCTGAGTATGCATATATTTGGGTATTTGCTTGAACAAAATTAGTGTTGACAAACCGAAAAATTGCACTAGACATATAGAAATGTTTAGTGCGATTTTTGATTTCTTTGGAGAATGGAATGGGTACTTGCGACCTGGAATGCGAATTATATGTACAGATTTTAATTATGGCGAATTCGCCATAATTAGAAGGTTATAATAGAAGGTGTTATGACAATAATCATAAAGTGAGGAGTGGTGATATGTACGATATTATTCTGTTTGACCTAGATGGCACCTTGACCAAATCAGCTGAAGGGATTACCAATTCGGTAATCTTTGCACTGCACAAAATGGGAATTCAAGAAACAGACAAGGAAAAATTGAAGGCATTTGTCGGACCACCGTTGGATGAATCGTTTATGAAATATTATGGCTTTAATAAAGAAGATGCAAAAGAGGCAA
>JAZSDK010000126.1:0-13459 GCA_045531155.1 Faecalimonas sp.
ATGATAGGTTGGAAGCTCCATGACAAATGGAGCCGGCTTCCCTGCAAACGCCTTGAATTTCTTCAAAATAACACCTGACAATACAACCGCTAACACACCAATGAAAAATGCAGAAACAGCAACTAACGGTGAATTTCCAAATATCGCACCTGCGAACAAACCAATGATCGGCATCTTCGCACCACATGGAATAAATCCTGTTGTCATTACTGTAATCTTACGGTCATTCTCCTGCTCAATGGTACGGCTTGATAGGATTCCCGGAACTCCACAGCCCGTGGCAACAAGCATCGGAATAATAGATTTACCGGACAAACCAAACTTGCGAAGTACACGGTCCATAATAAATGCAACACGCGACATATATCCCACGTCTTCCAAAATAGAAAGTAACAAGGAAAGCACTAAAATCTGTGGAACAAATCCAAGTACTGCACCAACACCGGCTACGATACCGTCCATAACCAGACCGTATACCCAGCCACTTACACCGAGCGCAGATAAGACTTTATCAAATAAATTCGGCACCCATTCTCCAAACAACACATCATTTGCCCAATCTGTACCCATGGTACCGATTGAAAATGGAAAGCTTCCCATTGCAATGGCATACATTAAAAACATGACTCCGGCAAAAATCGGCAGTGCAAGAACTCGATTTGTAACTATGCTGTCAATTTTGTCAGAAAGACTCATGGCATGTTTCGCCGCTTTCTTTTTCACTGCTTTTGCAATTACATTTCCAATATAGGTATAACGTTGGTCCGCGATAATAGACTCTGCATCATCATCCATCTCAGTCTCGCAATCAACAATATGTTTTTCCAGATGCTCTAGAACATCCTGTCCTAGGTTCAGCTCTTTTTGAACCACTTCATCACGTTCAAACAATTTAATGGCATACCAACGAAGATAGGTTGCATCTACAATTTCATCAATTTCTTCTTCAATATGCGCCAAAGCATGCTCCACACTTCCGTTAAACACATGCGGTCTCGGTCCATGAACGTGATTCTTCGCGAGCTCCACAGCCTTTTGGGCCACTTCCATTCCGCCCTCACCCTTTAACGCACTGATTTCCATGCAAACGCATCCAAGGGCTTTGCTAAGTTTATCTAAGTCAATGGTGTCTCCATTTTTTCGCACCAAATCAATCATATTTACCGCAACTACCACCGGGTAACCCAACTCAATCAACTGGGTGGTCAAATATAAGTTTCGCTCGATATTGGTCCCATCTACGATGTTTAAAATCGCATCCGGATGTTCATTTACCAAGTATGTACGTGTAACCACTTCCTCCGGTGAGTACGGAGATAAGGAATAAATCCCCGGCAAATCCTGAATTGTCACATCGGAATATCCCTTTAAAGAACCTTCCTTCTTCTCAACTGTCACCCCTGGCCAGTTTCCAACATATTGGTTCATCCCGGTTAACGCGTTAAATAAGGTTGTTTTTCCACAATTTGGATTCCCAGCTAATGCTATCTTTATATTCATAATTATTCCACCTCAATCATACTCGCGTCAGCTTTACGCAATGTCAATTCATAACCACGCAAATTCAATTCCATCGGGTCACCCAAAGGTGCCACCTTACGAACGTAAATCTCCACGCCCTTGGTAATTCCCATATCCATGATACGGCGTCTTACCGGTCCATCACCATGCAGCTTCACAACGGTTGCCGTTTGATTCACTTTAATATCTTTTAGAGTTTTCATCGTTTCTCTCCCTTTTACTTTCCTGTTAGTTAGCATAAACTAACCACTGGGCTTTTATATATCCCCAACAACATTTGTCAGGGATATGCATAGTTGAATATTTGAAACTTTAATTAGTTGAAACTAACTCTTCACTAGAGATTAACACCGAATTTCTTCGGTGTCAAGCATTTTTCCAAAATTTTCTATATTCTAATTTAAAACCCGAAATACTTATCAATCCCGTTTGCAATTCCCTGCACCATGTTATTCTGAATGGTCTCATCCTGCATCATGTGGTCTTCCTGTGCATTACTCATGTAACCAAGCTCAATAATCGTAACCGGTACAGTACTCCAGTTGATTCCCGTCATGGTGTCACTGGTAAATACACCGCGGTTTTTAAAACCGGTGGCTTGGCAGTAGGCATCTATGATGCATCGACTCAGGCTGATACTTGCTTTTGACAAATGACTCACATAAGGATTCTTTGCGGATGGGGCGTAGCTTTCCGCACCCCGCACACTAGAATTAGAAGAGCCGTTCCCATGAATACGTACAGCAATATCCGCTCCCACGCTAGTGGCATACTCTGCTCTTTCCTTATTACTAATATTCACATCATGGGTAGAACGTGTCATGTAAACCGTATATCCACGATTTTCTAATTCCGTTTTCAGTTTCAAGCTCACATTCAGATTCATCACATATTCTGCAACCCTGGTTGCAACACCGGTTGCCCCACCGGTTACCCGCGCTTTCATGGTAGAAGAACCTGGTCCATTCGGCTCTTTCGCACTGTCCCCACGGAGCTGATGTCCTGGGTCTATTACAACCACCGCACTGTTCGGGTCACGATGTTGTCCCGGAATCGCCTCCACTTTGGGCACCTGCGCCCCTGCTGACTCTTGTTCCTTTTTAGCCTGTGCCTCTGCTTCCTCTTTAGCTTTCTTCGCCTCTGCCTCAGCCTTCTCCTTGGCAATCTTATCTAGAACAGTTTGTGTTTCCTTCTGCGCAAGCTCTCCCATTTGAGATACCGCGCCATTTTCCACCTTACCGCCACTTACTGTCTGCTTTGCGCATCCAGCAAACAGAAGGCAGGCAATTGTTAACAAACACAAAACTGCAAAAAATACTCTCTTTCTCCTTTGTTCTTCCATCCTTCTCTCCCCGATTCTTTGATGCCTCTATTGTATACCAAATAGAAACCAAATAACAAGATACTTGCCATTTTTTTGAAATTTCATTATAATAAAACGCGGTTATGAAACATAGGAACGAAAAGAGGAATGAACATGAATATACTAAAGGAAAACTTAAATGCCGCGAGTGAGCATGCCTTAGACTTTTTGCGCTGGATCATTCTCGCAATTATCACCAGCTTTGTTGTTGGCGGCGTTGGCATTCTATTCGTGAAAGGATTGGGATTGGCTAATAATTTCCGCGGTGCACACCCTGAAATCATTCTTGGCCTCCCACTTGCCGGACTTGCCCTCGTTTTTCTTTATAAGATAAGTAATTATGAAAATGATAAAGGAACCAATTTAGTAATTTCCACACTACATGCAGAATCGCAAATTCCATTCCGCATGGCACCACTGATTTTTGTTGCTACAATTACAACACATTTGTTTGGTGGTTCTGCAGGCCGTGAAGGTGCTGCTCTGCAGCTTGGTGGAAGTATTGGAAACCAGTTGGGACGTTGGTTCCGTTTGGACGAGGACGACACCCGTCTCATCGTAATGTGTGGTATGAGCGCTGCATTTTCCGCAATCTTCGGAACGCCCCTTGCAGCAGTCATCTTTGCCATGGAAGTGGCTACCATCGGTGGAATGCAGTATGCCGCGTTTGTTCCTTGCATGGCTGCTTCCTTAGTTGCTTCCTCATTTGCAACTGCTATGGGCTGTCATGCTGAAGCTTTTACAATTACAGAACCGGTTGATTTTGCTGTTGTACCAGCACTTTTGATTGTATTGCTCGGCATCCTTTGTGCACTGGTCAGCATTATCTTCTGCCAGGCACTACATACTTCCGGACATTTGTTTAAAAAATATTTACCAAATCCGTACCTACGCATCGCAGTAGGTGCACTCGCAATCATCTTGCTGACTATCATTTTACACACCTCTGCTTACAGCGGAGCAGGTGTGAATCTGATTGAAGAATCCTTCTTAGGCGAGGCACCGAAAATGGCTTTCTTATGGAAGATTATTTTTACAGCCATAACCTTAGGAGTTGGATTTAAAGGTGGGGAAATTGTTCCTTCCTTCTGTATCGGTGCAACCTTTGGTTGCCTCTTTGGCACTCTAGTTGGTTTGTCCCCTTCTCTTTGTGCTGCAGTAGGTATGGTGGCCGTATTCTGCGGCGTAACGAACAGCCCAATTACTTCTCTGGTAATCGGATTTGAAATGTTTGGATTTGGTTGTATGAAATATTTGTTGATTGGCGTTGCCATTAGTTACATGCTTTCCGGCTATACCGGACTTTACTCCGAGCAGACGATTCTGCAGTCAAAATTCAAGACACAGACGATTAATATTAAAACTCACTAGATTCCATTAAAAATGGTCGTGTTGCTTTGAAGGCAACGCGACCTATTTTTTATGTGATAGTGAATCACTATCATACACATATAATTCATGTAATGCTCTTGTGGCACTAATATATTTAAATTGAGAATAAAACGAATTCTCTTTCTCACCACCTAGGACAAATACCTGGTCAAATTCCAAGCCTTTTGCAAGATAATAGGTCGTAACCGTAATCCCTTTGCAAAACTCAGAGCTATCCCTATCAATGTAGAACACATCCTCTCGATGTTGCTTCAGATATTTATATGCAGCCTTTGCCTGGGCCTCCGTCATGGTAAGAATAGCTGCTGTTTCAAACCTATCAGGCCCCACGGCCACTTGATTTAACACATCCTTAAGTCCTTCCTTTTCTGATGAAACCACCTGCTCTACCACCGGCTTCCCATGTCGTTCCAGATATTCAATACCTGTAAGTCCCGTAATGTTGGAGGCATACTTCGCAATTTCTAAGGTGTTTCGATAGCTACGCTTCATTTCTATCTTACGAATTTCCTTCCCAAAAATCTTTGGCAAAAACTTAAGTACATCCTGCGGTCTGTCATCCACAGTCTGCGCCTTATCCCCTAGAATCGTCATGTTGCAAGAGAACATATTTTGCAGGATTACATACTGCAGATAAGAATAATCCTGCATCTCATCTATCACTAGATGCCGTATATTCTTATGCTTTTTCATGGCACACAAACGCTGCTTCAAATATAAAATCGGATACACGTCCTCGTAGGAAAGAACTCTGTTTTCCAGCGGCACATCTGGAAGCGTCGGAAACCCATTTTCCTCCAAAATCCAATTGTATATTTTATAAATATCCATGGTTTCATACATACTCATAAACCATTCTCGAATGAGGACCTTCTCTTCCTCCTCAATGCTTCTTCGCGCCAATGTCTCGTATTCATCCAAGACATATTCCATCACTGCTTCCATACGAGATAACAAAGGGTGCTCCGTAAATTTGAAATAAAATAGCTGCACCAGTTCCTCTGCCGTCTTAGAAAAACCGCGGTATTCAAACCTCTTAAAATTCATCAGGTCATCTTCTAGGAACACAAGAAATGCTTCTACTGCGCCCACAAAATCCCCAGACTGCTTCCAATGATATCTGTCCTCATTCTCAGCATCCAAGTGTTGCATGCGATTTTCAATATGATGATAACGGTCCTCGCAGTCTGCAACCACGTCTTTCAGCTCCCGATAAGCAAACAAATCAAAACTCATTTCCTGAATGTGTTCCTCTCCCAATTCCGGAAGCACATGAGAAATGTAATCCGAGAACACACTATTTGGAGAAAGGATTAAAACATTCGAGGATTTCAGTTTCTCCCTATCATGATACAGGAGATAGGCGATTCGATGTAACGCCACGGAAGTCTTGCCGCTTCCGGCTGCCCCTTGGATTGCAAGCACCTTATCCTTTGTATTTCGGATAATGGCGTTTTGCTCCTTCTGAATGGTGCTTACGATATTTTTCAGTTGCACGTCACCATTATTTCCCAGTTCTTGCTTTAATATATCATCATCAATTTTGACATCGCTTTCAAATTCGTAAATCATCTTGTTGTTACGAATCTTATACTGCCATTTAGAAAGAATCTCACCCTCCATAGTGCCGCCTGGAGCTTCGTAGGACGCTTCCCCCTTATCGTAATCATAGAAAAGTCCGCTTACCGGAGCTCGCCAGTCGTAGATAAGTGGTAAACCACCCGTTCTCTCTGCAAAGTTACCGATGCCAATGTAAAAGTCTTCCGCTGTGTCCTCGCCCTCATACTGAAACTCTACACTCCCGAAAAACGGAGAACCCGCCATCTTTTTAAAACGCTCCAGCATCTTTCGGTTCTCAGTATTTGCATTTACCTGATTTAAAAGTGCACGCTGATTATCAAAATCCTCGTAGCCATACTGGTCCATCTCGGTATAATTTTCCCAGTAGTAGTCATTCATGCTCTCGATATCCTTCTGAACCTCAAGAATGGTAGCACTCATCTCATGTATCTTTTTATTCAGTTTTTCCGAAACCAGTTTTAGGTGCTCTCTTCCCTTGCTCATTGGATACTTCCTTTACCATACTGTAATTTATTAATTATACCTCTTAATTGGAAGTTTTACAAGAATAAAGCATGCTTCTACACCTCATTGCCGGAGGTTTCCCCTCTTTGCCAAAACACTGCGTTCTCTAGCGTAGTCTGACTAATTGCACTCAATGCCTCCTCTGTAAAAAACCCCTGATGGGAGGTAATAATCACATTTGGAAAGGAAAGCAAACGCGCTGTTGTAGAATGCTCCAAAATCTCATCCGAACGGTCCTCAAACACATTTGCACTTTCTTCTTCATATACATCCAGCCCTACCGCAAAGAATTTATGTGCACGGATTCCTTCAATCAAATCATCAGTCTTCACCAGTCCACCACGAGATGTGTTGACAAAAATTACTCCGTCTTTCATTTTTCGAATCGTTTCTCGATTGATTAAATGATAGGTTTCTTCCGTCAAAGGACAATGGAGTGAAACCAAATCGCTCTGTGCCAGCAATTGATCAAGAGATACGTACTCAACAAAATCTAGAGACGGATTCTTATAAACGTCATATGCCAGCACCTTCATACCAAATCCGTGACAAATGCGAGCCATTGCAGCACCAATTTTTCCGGTACCCACAACGCCTGCCACTTTTTGATAAAAATTGATTCCCATTAAACCGCCAAGACTGAAGTCATTTTCCCTCACCTTAACATAGGACTTGTGTACATGGCGATTAGCTGCAAGGGCAAGCATCATGGCGTGCTCTGCGACAGCCTCCGGAGAATACCCCGGCACACGAAAAATCTTGATACCAAAACGTTTAGCCGCATCCAAGTCCACATTATTAAAGCCGGCGCATCGCATAAGAACCAAATGTACACCATTTTCATGAAGCACCTTTAACGTCTCATCCCCCACATCTGAGCTTACAAAGGCACACACCGCATCGTAACCCTTGGCCATCACGGCTGACTTCGGCGCAAGGTCCCCTTTCACATATTCAATTTCGATTCCCGGAAAACGAGAAAGTTGTTGTTCAAATGACACTCTGTCGTAATTCTTTGTATCGTAAAATAAAATTCGCATAAAAATATCCTCCTATAACAAATAGTATAATCTGTTATAGGAGGAATTATCCCACATTAATATCCAATTATAAGCCCCAACAATAACAATCCACTAGTAAGCAGCAGATTCAGCACCTGGAAGTTCCAACTCCATTTCGCCCATTTTCCATAGCTAACATCCGCAAGTCCCAAACTGATGAGCAGCACCGGATTGGTTGGATAAAATACATTGGAGAACCCGTCTCCAAACGCATATGCTACCACACAAAGCTGTGCAGAGATTCCAAACACTTCTGCAACAGGTACAATCAGCGGCATCAGCAAAAATGCCTTCGCGGAACCGGAGGAGATGAAGAAATTCATCACCAATGCAATGAGATAAATAAACAAAATAACCGACCATTTCGGCAAGGTTTCTGCAACATTGATTGCGCCGTTCAAAATGGTGTCCAGCACATTTCCTTCTACCATCGTGTATTTGATGGAGTTCGCCATCAAAATCATGAGTACTGCCGGAAGCACGCTTGTCAAACCGTGCCAGAACATACTTCCAAGATTATCTTCGCATTTTGAAATGGCACTTGCAATCATTCCTGCAAACAGGAAAGTCAATGCCACGATAATCATGTTGTAATCCTGAAGTGCTGTAATAACAACTGAACTTAGCACTACTGCAATTCCCACACACATCAAGGTGGCAAAGCACACCAGACCTTTGTTCATTTGCTTGTTATCTGCAAATTCTTCTTCGGCTACTCTCGTATCCATCGGTTTCTCAATCCGCTTTGCATACCGGTACAAGAAACCAAGCAAAAGTGCGTAGATTAGGATAAATGAAACTACTCGAAACCACATACCCGAAAACATTGGTAGCCCAGCCAACTCTTGTGCAACACCAACGGTAAATGGGTTGCAGATACCGGAGGCAAAACCACATCCAATTGCAAGCAAACTCATGCCAAGTCCAACCAGCGTATCCCACCCCAAACGGATTGCTAATGCAACTACGATTGGAACCAGCGGGACGCATTCTTCAAAGGAACCGATAAATGCTCCCATGGCCATAAAAAAGAGTGTCACCAATGCCAACAGCTTGTATTTTTCTTTTCCGTATCGGTATGTAATCTTATCCAGCATGTATTTCATCAGTCCGCATTTCTCCAGGCAGTTAAACACACCGCCAATTACCAGCAAGAATGCAATCACTGCGATAAGCGATACATTATCTTCTCCACCCAACACCAACACTGGTGACAGAGCCCATTTCCAAAACGGAATTTCCCCGCCTGGCACAATAAATGTCAATACATAAGTCAATGTCATTAATACGAATAAAACTGCAATTGCAGTAATAAACGATTTTACGCTAATATTTAAGCCTTTTTTCTCTGTTGTGTTCTTTATCATTCCCTTATTCCACCTTAAATTCTTTACATTGATATCTTGGTTTCCCTTTGCTCTTCTTTCCATACTCAATCGCCTCTGTCGGGCAACCACAAATGCATGCCATACAGTGAGTACATTGATTTCCCCAAACTGGTTTTCCATCTCTTACGGTAATGTTATTCATTACACAAGATTTCTCGCATTTCTTGCAGCCAATACAAGCATCTGTCGCATAGAAAGGCTTTGCCTTCACAAAAAGTTTGTAGAAGATAGGATTTACTGGACCTGATTTGATTTTATCCATTAAGTTAACCTTCACTGGTTCAAAGGCCCTGATGCTATAAATCCAGTTCGCGCCTTTTCTCAATGGCCTCTTAGCAATTCGAACGATTTTCTCCGCGACCTCTTTTGGTGGCACGTCAAACATGGCTATGTAGTTCTCCGGCATCACAACAGGTATAACGCCTTTAAAGCGAAAATCCTTTTCTTTACACAATTCCTCCAGATATTTGCCAGCATTTCCGATATCGCTTCCACATGTCAGGAAAAAGTAAGCATCTCTTTCACCTCTTAAGGTCGCTTTTCTAATAAATTCTTCAAAAATGTGTGGCAATCGCCAGCAATAGGTAGGCGAGACAAACACCCAAGGCTCGTCCGAAAAAAAGTCTGGAGCAATACCGCTTCTCATATATTTGAACGCATCCACCACTTCGTCGTCCAGAGTAGAGCCGAGATATTCTGCACAATATCTGCTGTTTCCGGTTCCGGAATAATAGATTATCATTCGGTTTCCTCCTCATCTTCTGACTCTTCGCCCATCAGACGCAGAATATCGTCAATTTCCTCTTCTGTCATTCCCATATAAACGGCCAACTCATCAATGGTTACTTTTCGCCCCAGTTCTTCTGTTAGGGCTTTGATGCTCTCATCCAGCATGGTAACCTTTTCAACCATCTTGTTGTCACGACTTTTGACTTCTGTATATTCTTCAATTAGCATCTGGATACACTGCTTCACTTGATTAACTATTGTTTCGTGTGCTGTAGCCACATCCACAAGCATGTCCAATCCTAGAATAAGTCCCACATTTCCTTCTTGAATGATATCACCCAAAAAGATTTCCGGATGATACATCTCTTTTGCAACCTCCACCACTTCTTTTAAATAAAGTTCAGTAAGACGATTTTTCGCAGATGCATCTCCGCCTATGAGTTTCTTAAACAGGCTTTCTTTCTCCCCAGCCTTTTCTTCTTTAAAAGCCTCTAAATCATTCAGATACTCTTTTAAATAGGCTTCCTCTTCCTCCGTGTATGTAACCTTTTCCTCTGCCGCTTCTGTCATCTTGATATAGCCTTTCACGACTACCTTTTGAGCCAAAAGATAGTCGAAGACTAATTCTAACTGTTCTTCTGTTAAAGCAGCCTCTGCAAAATAAGCTTTTACTTCATCTATTGTTATCTGGTCACCCTGGCCTTTTGCCACCGCAACTAATCCGTTTAGTTTCTTCAAAAATTCTGCTCTTGCTTCCATAGTGTCCTCCCTGTGTTCTCAAGTCGTACTTCTATTATGTCACAATTACGGTCATGTACTCGTACATGATAATTATGATATAATATCTTAGATACCTTTGTTATTATAACACTATTACACTGATAAATACAATAATCCCCACAGCCAATTTGACTGTGGGTGTTTTTTTACAATCTGCTATTAATATACTTCTGCCATGCTTTCACTGTGTTTGGTCCCATGATTCCATCAATGCTGCCCGTGTAATAACCTTTTGCTTTCAAGAACTTCTGGATTGCTGTTACTGTCTTGTATCCGCAATGGCCGTCAACTTTACCAGTGTAGTAACCTTCGTTCTTCAAGAACTGCTGCACCGCTTTGATAAACTGTGAACCGTTCTTGTAGTCTGCATATACGCTTTCAAAATCCCATGATGTAATCATGACATTTGGTACGTACTTTTTGCAGCTTGCCGGTTGATTAGAAACAATACCGTCAACAGTCGTTCCAAATACTTGTTGAGACTTACGTGTGGTGTCTCTTCCCCACTCTCCGTCAACTGTTAGTTTTCCATTATCAACGCCGGAGCCATCTTCCAAGATTACGATTACATGACTTCCTTCTCTTACAACGATATCGCCTCGTTTGAGGTGTTTATCTGATGTAAGGTATTTCTTGTCAGACAGTTTTTCAAATGCTCCTGAATCTGCAAGTCTCTTAACAAGAGTACGTGTTGTGAATCCGTTAGAACCGTATGTAACATTGATGCCTGCTGCAAGAACTGCCACGTGTACAAGTGATGAACAGTCACACTCGCATTTGACTGTAATCTTTGACAGGTTCCAATTGACATTTAGAGCTTCGCGCCATAAGGTGTTGCGTTGGTTCTGGTCATAGCCAATATTATCATTTGCACATGCCTGCTCGACTGCCGCTGCAATCTTTTCTGCTACTGCACGGTCTTTTGCTCTTAATACGTAATGCCAGCCTTTGTCATAGTAGGTTCGTGTGCAAACTTCTTTCTTCGTCTGATCACCGGCTAAACCTCCGGCAATTTTTCCATTTTCATCAATAGATGAATGTCCAATTTTTACTGACATAACATTCTCCTTCCTGTTGCACCGGTGCAACTTAAAAGAGGACGATTACTCGCCCTCTGCTATCTTGTTGATGTTGCTTCTACTTCTGGAATACCAGCTACACATGTAAAGAAAATGATTACTGTAGCAAGTGCTGCTGTGCTAAATACTGTTGGCCAATTAACAGAACCTAATGTTGCTGCGGTTGTTGGAAGTGCAGCTACCATTGTTGCGCCAAATGTTCTTACACATCTGATTCCTGTTGCTTTTAACCATTTCTTTGTGTTTACTGATAATTTGAATACATTGTTTTTAAACATTGATTTTTCCTCCTAATCTTTTTTATGTGGCGGTTCTGTTGGCAACTCCATTAATGCTTCATACATCTTAGTACCAACTCCATTCCCTTTTAATATGTGATATTGTCTGTATTCGTCTTCTAATGACTGTTTGACGTATAACGGACAATATCCTAAGTCATCATGATACTTGTTGTATAATCTGATTAAATCTGCCCTTAGTAGTGCGCGTATTCCTTTACGCATAGCGATTACCTGGTAATACACGTAACTAAGAGCACTAAAAACTAACGTTAGAACTTTCCAATTCTCTGAAATAAATTCAATCATAGGCATCAGACCTCCCTCGCTTTCTGCATAAAAATAAGACCTATTCGGTCTCTACTTTCTTCCAAATGTTTTCATATACTCCCGGAGCACCTGGTTCCCAGAAGTTGTTATCTACCATAGATATGTACTTCACTCCGTTGTGAGTACATTTACTTCCTTCTTGGTATGGGATTTTATCAATGCCGTTCCAACGTTCCCATTGCGGGTATTCTTCTGTTTCCTCTGGAGCCTCTTCCGGTGCTTCCCCTGCTCCTTCCTTTAAGGCTTTGATTTCTAACGCAAGTTCTCCAACGATTTCAAACAATGCGTCAATCTGATTTTGCATAGCAGCTTTACTGTTTTTTGCACTGGCGTTTTGATTTGCCAGGGTGAGAAGTTCTTCACGCTCTGCTTCTGTAATTTTCCCCTCTGCACAGCGTTGTTCTATTTTATCAGTAATATCTGCTAAATTGTACGATTTTGATTCCAGTACTCTTTTATATATCTTATACATTGTCTACCTCCTATAAGTTTGTTATTACTTGTTGTATTTCTGCCATCTGACTTTTTATGTCTTCCAGTTCTGACTTTGACACATAGTTCTGCTTGATATGTTCCTGCGTATCACACACATACTCCACTTCCATATACGCTCCTGCGTCATTTACTATGGTTGTGTTTGGGTAGTTCATAACTACGTCATATTGGTCGGTTGATTCTGTGATGATTGGTTCTGCTAGAACGCAATAAACAGACATTGGATTTTCTGCGAGTAAAGTTTTAAATTCTTCCAACGTTTCTGTTCCATTAAGTGATATGTATAAGTAATATACTCCATCTACTAAATTGACAGTATGACAATTAGGTACTGTCCATGTACTACCACTTCTTCCTAATTGAGAACTAGTATTCATTGAAGTAGCTCCGTTAGTTGTGTCTGATGTTAATACAGGTGTCTTTAGAGCAATACTGTATCTACATCCAAGTGATGTGGTTTCAAGTTTCCATCTTTCATCATCAGAACCATCAAATGTGTTTTCCAGTATCCTCTGCACATCCCCATTTTCATTTTTCGTATCGCCAATGTAATACTTACCTTCTGCTTTATCCCAATACACTCCACTCATATGAATAGGACTGTTTTTGATTGCATCTGGTATGGTTTGTCCTAGTGGAATACCACGCAAGCCGTTTGGTGTTTGGAGAATGAGGGGTTGTTCGGTGTATGGTTCGTATGGTAATGCAGTATCACCAACATTAAGCATTAAGTCGTACCAAATGGCATCTACGTCATAATTGTTACGGTTAGAAATTGATATGTGGCTCATTTCTGCCGAGTTGTACGTGAACGTATATACAACTTCTATAAGTGAAGGTTGGAATAACCCATGACCATTTTGATTAAAGTCTCTTATGCTAACCTCACATAATCCATTCCCTTTAGCTGATAACGTATATGTTTCGCCATCCACCATCCCCATATCAGCAAAGTAGA
>JAZSDK010000047.1:0-2543 GCA_045531155.1 Faecalimonas sp.
TCCACCAACCGTTTCATTTCTTCATAGTTTAAATACATTTTCTCATAAAGAGTTTTAAATGCAGTTTTTCCGCTAATGTTATAGTGGTACTGTGTCTGGTTATCAATATTTCGAATGTCTACAAATAAAAGCCCTATTACGTGACATTCTGTCAGCATAAAGTTTTGATAATCCTCCGGATCTCCTTCCTTTCCTTCTAATATAAGGTATGCTTGTTTTAAATCGTTTTTATAATATGTTTTCACTCTTATTTTTCCTTCCCTTCTCCAATCTTTATCAGCTTACGCACACTTCGAATATAATCCTCCGGCTCTGTTCGATTGACGGAGCATTCAATACCAAGTGACATCATGCTCTTTTTTGCATAACAGGTAACGGTTACCTTTTTCTCCTGTAACCCTACCTTCTTTTCCAACTGTTCAAATAACAAGAGTCTCTCTTTTAATCGTGTATCAAAATACTCTTCTAACGCTTCTTCCTGTACCTCTTCCAAACCCGCACCATAGGCTGCTGTCTCATGGGCTGCTCCCAGCAAAATGTTTTTGTCATGATAGTAAAAGAGCACATGAAGCAACACCCCGAACACTAGCAGTATCAGGGGGAACAAATACGCGAGCTCTATGGTGAGACTACCCCGCAACCTCATTTTCATCCAAACATCACCCCTAGATATGCAATGGTTAAAAAAGGCACAAATGGCAAGGTGGCATTTTGATTCCATTTGCGCACCCACAGATAGAACACTGCAAATATAACTGCCACAAGTGATGCCGCGAATAAGAGCTGTAGCACCCGAAAAATACCCAAATGTACTCCCAGCAGTAAAATGAGCCAACTGTCCCCGTATCCAATGGCCTCCTTAGTCACTGTACTAACCACAAATAACATAATTCCAAGAGCCCCGCCGGCGAGCCGATACCAAATCGTAATGTCTTTACAGTATATGGCGAAAATGGTGACACCTGCACTCATAATAAACAAAAGACTCATGGGAATTTCCCGTTTTCTCCAATCGACGACGCTAACCACTGCCAGTAGAATCAATACGAACCAATTTGCTACCTGACACATTTTGAACAACCTCCTAATCCGTACACTTCATCCAAAGGTACTGCATAAATATTTCTTTTGACCTTACTGCAATCCAGAGTAGTATGATAGCGGTTCCCATAGTTCGTGATGAACACCCTACCTCCGGTTACCATGTCCTCTCCACAGGACTCACATGGGTAATATTTAGCTCCGGACTCATTGCGCAAATTTTCTATGTCCGAAACAGACACCGCCTGAATGGACAATTCCAAATAGGTACAACGCATACTTTTATGATAGACAAGACCATAGTCTGTCACGTACACAACCTGTTGTGTTTCTGAACCTTCCGCACCTGCCGCATATCCGGTCCATCCTTTCACACGCAGGGTTTCCTCGCGGGGAATGGCAGGAATCCGAAACATCAGTATGGGGATATCCAATTGGTATTGGACGGATAAATCAATAACCGCCGTATTCCAATTAGACACTGATTTCTTGCAGTCAATTCCCTTGGAACCACCTGAAATGATACTTTTATCCAGCTTCTCTGCCCCGATGTTTTTTATCACATGCTGCTCAATGCCATAGGTTGATATCATGGGCGAGCTATACGCCTGCTGCGCAATCTCTTTTCCCACACTATAAATTGCATTTCGCACCGTGGTTTGCACGCACATGGCTTCCAGTAAATACACCAGACACAGCATGGCAAAGAAGAAGATCGGAACCGCCATTGCAGCCTCCAACGTAATACTTCCCTTAGAGGTGAATGGAGATGTCCTTTCGTGAATTGCTAAAAGAGAGTCGTTCTCCTTTCTTGTACATAGTTTCTTTATTAAAATGTAGGGTTGACATAAATATTTTATATTGGGAAGAAAGGACATCTCCACTCACCTCTTTTCTTGTTTAATGATATTCATACGTTGTAATAAAAGAATCGCTTTGTATCTCCACTTTTGTCATGCATTGGTCTGTTTTTATATGCAAATTGCTCTCTATCAAATCCAAGCAACGCATGCTAAGCGTTTCTTTTGTTTCCAATAAAAATAATCCTTTTATGTAATCCTGGTAGGCCAGACCATTTCCCATATCCTTTTCATTTACTGTTTCATTTTCCGTTCCCAAAGCGGCCAGATTGGAAAGCTGAAGCTGCCAACTGTCACTGCTTTTTACCAGGGGCACTTTTTTGCCCTTTAATAAGGCCCTCATATCCACAATGCTCTCCCCATACGACCAGGCAAATAATATTGCATGCTTGACCACTTCTGTTATGGCGGGTAAGGAAATGAGGCTGCACAGGGTAAGAGCCATTGCTTCTGCCTCTGCCTGTTTTGCAGAATCCGTCAACAAATATGTATAGTTAGAAACCGTCCGGATATTCATAATTTTCTTACAAACCGCTTCTAAATTTTCTTGGTCGCTGGCCATTCCACCGAGAAGATACTCCTGCTCATATAGTAAAGGAGCTTGCTTTTCCCCATCCGTCACATTTGAAAAATGCTCGAATA
>JAZSDK010000075.1:0-9521 GCA_045531155.1 Faecalimonas sp.
GTCAATTTAGTAGATGGAGTATATTACTTATACATATCACTTAATGGAACAGAAACGTTGGAAGAATTTAAAACTTTACTCGCAGAAAATCCAATGTCTGTTTACTGTGTTCTAGCAGACCCAATCGTCACCGACACAAGAGAGGAAGAACTAGCACAATTCAACGCCTTGCGTATGAACTACCCAAACACAACCATAGTAAATGACGCTGGGGCGTATATAGAAGTAACCCATGTAAAAGATACAAAATGTTATATTGATAAACTTGAAAAGAAACATGAAGAAGATATTCAAACTTTGAAAAATGCCATTCTTTCTTTAGGTGGCAATATCTAATTAAATAAACGGAGGTGAAAAATGCAATTTTATAACGTATATCAGTCGGGAACACGCCTCTACATAGATGAAAAAGAAAATCCCGATAATAAAATTGTTTGCAATAAATTTGAAAGCGAACAAAAAACTTTAAGATTAATTTCGGACGGTACTCTTCCACCACGTTTGTATTGGGCGTTGCGGAATTCGAAATTATCAAATAAGTATTTTATTTTGAAATTAGTAAACAATCAAGACCTTATCGTTGGTACTGATATTTCTGCATATCCAGGCTTGTGGGACATGCTTTTAATCGGTACTGATGAAGATTATATCATAGAAGGAACAGACATAGACCAAAGTAGACTGACGTATGTATCAGACCACTTTGGTCGTTTGTTTGTAAGAGATAATTTTCTTGAAGAGTTAGATTTTGAAGAACAGACCTCTCCTACTTTTAAGGTTTTCTACGATGAGATTATGTTTGAGTTAGACAAAATCTCAACTGATTATATTTCCAAAATTACTGCTGAAGACGATGGTAATGGAAATGTGACCATTATTACAACAAAAAGAGACGAGGTGATTAATTAATGGCGAATAAAGAAATGAAGACATTGACGTTTGGCAATGTCACATATGAAGTTGTTGATGAGAAAGCTAGGGAAGATATTAATGTAATATCGGAGCAAGTTGACGAAGCACTTACTATTGCTAAAGGTGCTACCAGAGCATTTGTATACGATACATATGGTGACATGATTTCTGAGTTAAATACCTTAAACAATACAGAACTTTCTGTAAATTATCACATAATGATTAGAACTGTAAATGTTCCTGACTTATGGGTAAGTGGTATTTCAGAAAAAACGGTAGAATATGCTTATACTTCTGATGATACATTGATTGCTGATTTAGCTGAAGATGGAATTATACAAGTTGGGTATTATGTGCTTAGTACTTTAGAAACACAGAAAGTTGACTTAGCAGAGTATGCTAGCAAGAAATTTGTTGAAGAAAATACCATATCAAAAGCAACATTCACAGGCATATATGGTCAAACTACTTACAAGGAATTGGTTGATAATATAAACAAAGGATATAACGTGGTTATTCAAAAAGATGACGCAATATTATCTATGACAAGCAAAACTGGTGCGAGCATGACAACTACTCCTTATCCTATGTATATGAGAGATTATAAACATATTACATTTAGCGATTTTGTAGATACTGATGGAAATACGAATGTAGAAGGTGTATACCACAATGAAAATGGATTGTACAAGTATTATGTGCCAAACGTTGAAGACTTTAACCGTGTTATGATTTCCATGTATGTCATGTGGTCAGAAGGAACTTACGCTAACCGTATCGACCTAGGAGGAAATGATAAATGGACTGGTTTTTCCATTTATCCAAGTGCAGACGGTAGCCAATTGCAAATTCGTGATTTTTATAGTATGTCTGAGTCATCAGTAAACATAAACATAACAAGTGATATGGCGGGTGTTTCGTCATTTGTAAATGAAGCATTTTTGTTACAGGTGGCAGTAGACATTAGAGAAGACAACGCTGGTATTGATAAGGTTTATTTATATGTATATATTAATGGTGCGCTATGTGATAGTTGTATGATAGATTTTGTAGACGAAAGCAAACTAGGTAGTTATATGAATATTTACCGAGAAACCGATACTGATTCTTCAATCTTTATTGGAGGTGTAAACGTACTTGATTGGTTCGACAAAATTAAATTTACGTCCGTTCAAGAAGAAAACGGTAGATATAGCATTTTAGAAGCAATATGTCTTCAAAACCAAAGAGGAGAAACTTTTTGGTCAAATGACAGAATTTTCGCACTACAAGACTATGTAACAACTGATACATTTGAAGAAACAACTGAAGTTTTGAAACAACAATTGGAGGGAACATCATCCGTTTATAAGTGCGTGGAGCTTGCTCCTAACGGTACGTTTTATTTGCGTGAAAAGGGATTATATCTCTTCTGTGGAGCAGGTAAAGATTTGAATTTATATAATAAGGACGGTGTTTTACAAGGGAATGGAAATATCCAAATAATCGCACTTTTTTGTTCTGAAACAAATGCTAATGGAGTCTTTCAAATTTTTGCAGTACAGGGTAATAAGGGGACTTTAGGTATGCCGTCAATTGATTCGATTGTACAAAATGATTGGAATGGTAACGCCTATGTAAAAAATACAGGTAGTAATGCTGCAGCGGTATTTTATATGAGACAAAAAGAGATATAAATCGTATAGGTCTTATTTTTATGCAACAATTTAGGGAATAGAATTTGGATTTTATCGTCCACTTTTCTATTCCCTATTTTTTACTTTTTAGCAACTTTTACATTCATTTGTGATAGTATTTGTGTGATATTTTTCAATTCATCTTCAGATATATTTTTATTATGGCTTATTGTAATATTCAATTCTTTCTTTTTAATTAAACCACAATTTTTTATCATCTCACTCCAATTTTCATAACCACACAATTTAATCAAATGTTGTGACGATGGGGTATTTTCTTTTCTTTGTTTGTCATACTTTTCTTGACTTGGATAATCCATATTTTTATATTGTGTTTTAAAATCTTCTAACCAATATTTAGTACTATTTAAATGATAAACATATGATTTACAAAGACATGTATATTCACTATAATATGTGTTATAAAACAAAGATACTGTCATTCTAAATCTATTTTTTATAGATTGATGTGTTGGTAATAATGAGTTGCAATCATCCAACTCACGAATGTATGGCAATCTACCATTCTTTTCAATAAACAAATTAATTGTTTCAAATATTCTTTTTTCTGTCCATTTTGAATTACGTGATTTCCTTGATTTTTCTTGCATTTTTAGTACCTCATTAGTTTTTCGACTTGTAATATTCATTCCGATGATTATTGGTGAAATTCGCAGATATATGCGCGATAACAGTTCCATTCGAGTGAGCCGTTCGTTAAGAGATATAGCTTACAAAGCAATTTATGCAAAAGAAAATTACCTAAAGAAGAATTTAAAAGAACCAACCGTACAGGAAATTGCGGATGAAATTGGAATCCCGAAGGAAGATATTGTATTTGCAATGGATGCCATTCAGACACCTATGAGCCTGCAAGAGCCCGTCTATAATGATGGAGAAGATGCATTATATGTAATGGACCAAATTAGTGATAAAAAGAATCGAGAAGAAAACTGGATTGAAGAATTGGCATTACAAGCTGCAATGAAATGTTTAAACGAGCGTGAACGTTACATTATCAAGCTTCGCTTTTATGAAGGAAAAACCCAGATGGAGGTAGCTGAAGAAATCGATATTTCTCAAGCCCAGGTAAGCCGTCTGGAAAAGCATGCACTGAAAACCATGAGGAACTACTTGAAGAATTAATTCCTTCTATGACATACCACATAGAGAGAAATGGGTATATTCACGGCATTTTCACTTGTTAATACCCAGAATCTCATCTATAACCTTGAAAATCAAGCTGTTTTGCTTGCTAATTTCTATAACTCGGCTTGCTGGGCATGAAAATACCCACGATAATTCAAAATCGTGGGTATAAGTCCATGCAAAACACCAATTTATAGAATGTGGCCAATAAAATCGTTCTTAATGCTCCCAAAATCTCAATCCTTTATATCCCATTTATCAACTAAATTCTGAATCTGTCCTTCAAACTTGGCTAAATCTTTATTCGCCATGCCTTCGCACTTCATTACTACCGTCATGAGACGTTTGCATGCGAGCACCAGACGGTTAAATGCATTCTGTGAGCGAACCTGCGTCGGTTTCTCCACCTTCTTCTTAGCAACACGAATTCCTGCTGAGATAATTTCGTTGCTTGCCAAATCTACGCATCCGCCCGAATACGGTGCAAATGCTTTATAGCCAAAGGTATCCGTAATTGTCTGTGCAAATTCATCCGTAACAGCATCCTCCCCATGAACTACAAACACATGCTGTACATCCGACTCAAATCCCTTTAACCACTTAAGCAGACCATCCATATCTGCATGACCACTGACGCCCTTTAGAGACTCGATTTTAGCTGCAACCTCGATATTCTCACCAAACAGCTTCACTGCTGATGCACCGTCAATTAATTTCCTTCCAAGTGTACCCGCTGCCTGATATCCAACAAACAAAACCGTACACTCCTGCCGCCACAAATTATGCTTTAAATGATGGCGGATACGTCCTGCTTCACACATACCGGAAGCCGATATAATGACTTTTGGATTGGCATCAAAATTAATGAGTTTTGAATCGTCACTGGTCACAGACAGCTTTAATCCCGGAAATACCAGCGGATTCACGCCCTTATCAATCAACCGAAGGGCTTCCTTGTCATAACATGCCCGCCCATTTTTCGTAAACACATTGGTTGCTTCAATTGCCAGCGGGCTGTCTACATATACTTCAAAATTTGGAAACTCCGGCAGCATATTCTGCTCTTTAATTTCACGAATAAAGTATAAGATTTCCTGGGTTCTTCCAACCGCAAAGGATGGAATTACTACATTTCCACCTTTTAGAAATGTTTCCTTTAATATGCGCGTAAATTCGCCTAAATAATCCGGTTTTTCCTCACTATGTACACGATTACCATAGGTTGATTCAATGACGATATAATCCGCTTCTTTGACCTCAGACGGGTCATTTAAAATCGGCTGGTCGATATTCCCTACATCCCCTGAAAAAACAATCTTCTTGGAAATGTCATTTTCTGTAATCCACACCTCTATACTGGCTGACCCAAGCAAATGTCCTACGTCATTAAAACGAACCGCAATTCCTTTGCACAGTTCAATCTTCTGACCATAATCACATGGCGACAAAAGCCCAATGGCGGTGGTGGCATCCTGCGTGGTATACAAAGGCTCATACAATGGCGCACCGGAACGTCTCGCTTTCCGATTCCTCCACTCAGCTTCAAATTCCTGAATATGTGCACTGTCTCGCAACATAATATTGCACAAATCTGCTGTCGCAAAGGTAGTCACAATTTCCCCTTTAAACCCATGCTTGCACATCAGCGGAATCAATCCGGAATGGTCGATATGAGCATGTGTTAAAAGAATATAATCAATCTCTCCTGCAGAAACCGGAACCTCCTGATTCTCATACAAATCCGGTCCCTGTTCCATTCCACAGTCTACTAAAATATTCTTTCCGTTTGCTTCTAATAAATGACAGCTGCCTGTCACCTCATGAGCTGCACCGATAAATGTAAGTTTCATATATCCCTCGCCCCTTTTTCTTTTATTCTACCACTTCCTGAATTAGATTTCAAATCGAACCATTTCTCTTTTTAACCTTTGCATAATTTTCTTTTCCAAACGGGAAATATAGGATTGTGATATGCCTAAAAGGTCCGCAACCTCTTTTTGTGTTTTCTCCTGTCCGTCATGAGAATCCAGTCCATATCTCATCTGCACAATCATCTTCTCTCTGCTTGACAGACAATTAATTGCCCGCACCAGCAATTTTCTCTCTACCTCATCCTCCATATCCCTGTATATCGCATCTTCATCTGTGCCTAAAATATCGGAAAGCAACAATTCATTTCCATCCCAATCCACATTTAACGGTTCATCAATGGAAACTTCTAATTTTGTCTTATTATTTCTTCGCAAATACATTAATATTTCGTTCTCTATACAACGCGATGCGTAGGTTGCAAGTTTAATGTTTTTGTTAGGGTTAAACGTATGAATGGCTTTAATTAACCCTATTGTACCGATAGAAATTAAATCTTCAACACCAATTCCGGTGTTGTCAAATTTTTTCGCAATATATACTACTAAACGAAGATTGTGCTCAATTAATAACTTTTTTGCCTCTTCGTCTTTTTCCGTCCCCAATTCTAATATTGCAGCGTTTTCTTCATCCACCCCCAATGGAGCTGGCAAAACATCTGTCCCACCTATGTAATGTAACTCCATACTTTCCGGAAATAAAAAAGTCCGGATAAACCGTTTTGGCACGGCTAACTTCATAAACATCTTAATTCCTCCTAAAATAGATTCGGATTTAAAATCATTTCATACTCTCCCTCTACTGAAACTTTCTCCTCACTAATACCTATCAAAGGGCTTTCAACCCAACAATCAGTATCTTTGTGTATACACATCCGGTCCACTCGAAAAACGGGGATCACGCCCTCCGCCGTTCCAATGGTTCTATAAGGAACATATCGAAAGTTTTTTTCCACCTTTTTTTCCAAAAGTTCTCTGGCTATTTTTTGTTCTAACACGCTAATCGGATGTCCACTGATTGGGTCTCGAAGACCATTTCCTGTATCTATCAGACCTCGCACCTGATACTTTTGAT
Organism: Faecalimonas sp.; assembly: GCA_045531155.1. Lineage (GTDB taxonomy): Bacteria > Bacillota > Clostridia > Lachnospirales > Lachnospiraceae > Faecalimonas. Next base: position 6,681 of record JAZSDK010000075.1, read on the forward strand.
CATTCAAGTACAAATCCACTGTATAATGAGTCTGATTCCATCTCTGAAGATAGGAAATGAATTTCCAGAATCCCAGAACCATGTAGTACGACACAATTGCAACGAGGAAAAACAGACTTCCCACGCGAACATACTGTCTAAAATATTCCATGATTCCTCCAAGTAGAAATCCACCAACGTATAACATAATAAATGCCTTCAAAAAAGCTCGTATGGTTTTGATTTTTAGTCCCACTCGAATCATGCACGTATTTACAAACATGTGGAATAATACGAATTTTACAAATGCATAGGGAATCGGCAGAATTACAATCAAACATGTGAATAGAGAACCTATTATGGCTCCCAGAAAGATATTTCCGTGTGTGGCAGTACACTTTAACATTTTCTTTACAATCAAAAGTAATATGTAATCCATCATGAAATTCACTAAAAACAATACATCTACATATAATTCGTAGTACACAATCCACCTGCTTTCTCCTTCGCTACGAAAGCGATTTGGTACTCAAGCAAAATCTATTATAGAAAGTTTGGGACAAAAAAAATGTCGAAGTCTCTGTGGTTTCCCACAAAGTCTTCGACATATTTCGCTTCCTATTATTTCTTTAAAAATGTTGGAATTTTAATAGATTGTTCCTTCACTGAGCTTACCGGTGTTCTCGGTTGGTCTAATGTTGGAGCTGTTCCTGCTGCTTGTGGTTTTGCCAATCCAAGATCAAGTTCTGGCATAACCGGAGTTGGAACTACCGGAGCTTCATACTTTTCAACGTTCTGTACAGGAACTTTGCTTTCTAATCTTGATTTCAACTTAGAAGCTGTTCCAGCAACATTGTGTAAGCCTGTAGCAATTACTGTGATCGTAGCTTCATCAGCCTTAGAATCATCATACATTGCACCGAAGATAATGTTTGTATCTTCGCCAACAAGGTCTTGTACGTATTCTGCTGCATCGCTGGCATCAAACAGAGTGATGTCACCGGAGATATTGATAATAACATGTGAAGCACCAGCAATTGTTGTTTCGAGAAGTGGACTTGCAACCGCTTCTTTGACAGCTTGAAGTGCCTTGTCATCGCCCTTACCAGAACCGATACCGATATGAGCAATACCTTTGTCTGTCATAACAGTTTGAACGTCAGCAAAGTCAAGGTTAATCAATGCAGATGTATTAATTAAGTCTGTAATACCTTGGATACCTTGTTGTAATACTTCATCCGCTTTCTTAAGAGCTTCTGGCATAGTAGTTCTTCTGTCAACTACTTCTAACAACTTATCGTTAGGAATTACGATTAATGTATCCACATTTTCTTTTAATTTTTCAATACCTGCAAGTGCATTATTCATACGTGTTTTTGCTTCAAAACGGAAAGGTTTTGTAACAACACCTACGGTAAGTGCACCTAAGGATTTCGCAATACGTGCTACAACCGGAGCTGCACCTGTACCGGTTCCGCCACCCATACCACAGGTAACGAATACCATGTCAGCACCTTCCAATGCTGCTGCGATTTCTTCTTCACTTTCTTCTGCTGCTTTTTCACCGATTTCAGGTTTTGCACCAGCGCCAAGCCCTTTTGTAAGCTTCTCACCAATCTGCATCAATGTTGGTGCTTTTGATGATTGTAATGCTTGTTTATCTGTGTTGATTGCAATAAATTCTACACCTGCGATATTTTCTGATATCATGCGATCTACTGCATTGTTTCCGCCGCCACCGACACCGACAACTATAATTTTTGCTGCCGCTTCCATTTCGTTTGTTTTAATTTCTAACAAGAACTTCTCCTCCTTTGTTCCCTTATTTATCTTATACGTCCCTAGACGTATCGCATTTTGCCATACAACTATATAATAAATAGTTTTTGCCAAATAATCAATAGTTTTTTTCAAAACTTATCTTATTACTTTCCGATGTGTAATGTTCTAAATGAAGTGTTCCGTCTTTTCCCTCTAATTTCTCCAAAAGAGTGGTTAATTGCAACACTTTTATTCCAAAATTACTCTTCCCTAGCTTCACACACACTTTTTCAAAATGCAGATTCATTCCGTCCTCTTCCCAGACTAATCTGTCGGGAGTCAGCTCATTTTTTTCTATCTCCTTTGTGACACTCACAAAGTAATCGAAAACCTTCTCATTATCCACCTGAAGCTTCTTGAATTTTTTCGGTTTTTTTATTTCCAAACCTTCGATGAGCGGAACCTCATCGTTGTACTCTGTCGTTATCTGTAACACCAGTCCTTCTTCATCAAAATAGATATAAGAATTTTCATTGGCCAAGCAGCCGATAATCTCTTTCTCAGTCACCTTCACTTTCACCTTCCACGGTGCTGCCAGTGTCACATTTACCTTTTCCAAATAAATTGGAAGCTTATAAGAACCCGTCTTGAATTTAAATAGTGTATATAGCGAATTCACGGTTAATGGGTCTTCCTTTACCCATGAAACAATGTCACTTTGTTGGCTGTATGTAGTGCCGCTTACTTCAATACTCTGCACATACGTAACGAGAAGCGTTGCTAAAGTAATGTTTGCAATTGTAAGCACTAAAATCACCACAGCATACAAATAGTATCCAAACTTACTTTTCTTCTTGCGTTTCTTCTTTTGATCACGGCTTCTCTCGTCTGTCTCCCCTTGCACTGCATGTTCCTCCCCTACAATCTATATTGTTCAGAGCCACCTCTGAACTTCATCATTATTGTTCAGAGCCACCTCGTAAACACAATGTGTTTCCTCGGTGAGGCGTATCCGCCAAATAGATTTTGTAAAAAGCATTTTTGCATGCAAGCATTCACCATACTTTTTACAAAATCTGCTTGGCTCTGAACAATATCATT
>JAZSDK010000132.1:0-5896 GCA_045531155.1 Faecalimonas sp.
TGATTTCCTAGGTGAAGACGTGATGCCAATCACAGGATTCTTTGGTCCATACACACTACCGGCAGTTGCAGACGATACATTGTTGTTACCAGACTACATTTCAGATACATACTTTAAAGCAATTGCAGACATGGGTGTAAACCTGATTGTAAGCTCTAACGACGACTATAAGACCCTTCCAAATTCAATTAAGAAACAATTGGAATTGGGTGGAAAGTATGGTATTGGAATCTTTGTCAAAGATAGTACTATTTTGAATCAGTCAGAAACCGATATGATGGCTCAAATAGCAAACTATTCAAGCTACAAGGCATTTGCGGGAATACATCTTGTGGATGAGCCTGGAACAGGTGATTATTGTTCTACAACAAATAATGGTTTGGTTTCATCTTATAAAGACGAAACAACTATCTTGAATAAGAATAACATTATGTTCTTTGGTAACATGTATCCGATTTTAGATGTTGAAAGTAAATGGTGGGAAGGTATTCTTGGCTCATCAGGAATTAATGATACAGATAAAACTGCTTATGGAAAATATGTTGACGAGTATTGTAGTTCGCTGAATCCAACAGTAATTTCTTATGATTACTATCCGTTTAGTGATACTAGAATGAATGCAGGTGCAAGTGGTAATGAAAAATACAATTTAGACTTGTACTTCTGGAATCTGTCTACGATTCGTGACAAAGCGCAATCAACTGGCAAGCCATTCTGGGCATTTGTACAGGCAGGCTCACAGTGGAATGATGCGGAAGGATATTTCGACTCAAAGACACCATATTATCCGGATGAAGCACAGTTTAACTGGAGTGCGCACACTGCACTTGCATTTGGTGCACAGGGAATTCAATACTTCCCATTGGTACAACCGAAGCATTTTGCAAATGCAGGAACTAGTGCAACTGATAAGATGTGGGATTTTGAGCGTAACGGTCTCATCGGTGCAGCAGGAAACAAAACTGAATGGTACTTCTACGCACAGGAACTTAATAAACACATTGCAGCAATTGACAACGTATTAATGAATGCATCTAGTGACAAGATTATTGCACTCGGTAGCACAGCGCAAGCAGATACAAACGGACTTACAGATGTAGTAAAAACTACTTCTTATACCAATCCAGTTTCAAATGAAGTTGTAATCAATAATGTAACTGCAACTGGCAATGCGTTGATTGGATGCTTTGATTACTGTGGCAAGACAGCGCTTTATGTTGTAAATTATGATTTCTCAAACACAGGAGATGTTACCTTAACATTTAATGGCGAAAAGGAAATCACAAAGATTGAAAACGCAGAAACTACAGAAACAACTGCAACAAGCATGACATTGAACATGGAAGCAGGAGAAGGTATTCTCCTCGTTATCGAATAATTCAGGAATGGAGGAAAAAAGTATGATGAAATATCAAGAACCAGAAATGGTTGTTATCGAGTTAATGTCACCAGATGTAATTACAGCATCTGGCGATGGGACATTGGAGACTCCAACTGATAAAGATCCAGATGGAAATACTGTAGGCGGAGGCGGAGGCGCCGGCTTCGATAACTTTTAGGTAGAATAGTGCTAAAAACAGACAGGGTAACGGGTGTATACACCTGCTACCCTGTTAGAATATGAAGGACTATGAGTAAAACGAAAGGATGGATAGAAATATGAAAGTATTATCAATTGGAAATAGTTTTACACAGGATGCAAACTACTATTTGCATCAGATTGGAGAGGCAGCAGGTGTTGAAAATGAACTTGTAAATCTTGTTATCGGTGGTTGTCCATTAGAGAAGCATTGGAACAATATACAAACTGGAGAAAAAGAATATGAAGTCGAAGTCAATGGTGCTCCAACAGGGCGTCTTGTTTCCATTAAAGAAGCTCTTATGGAACAAGATTGGGATGTTATCGTGACACAACAAGCAAGTCACGACAGTGGAATTAAGGATTCTTATGAGCCATTCTTGGGACAATTGTTAGAAGTCTTCCATGAATGTGCACCAAACGCAAAGGTGTTTATTAATGAAACATGGGCATATGAACCAGACAGCACTCATCCATGTTTTGACCGTTATGACCACAGTACGCAGAAAATGTATGAATGTTTACATGAAGCATATTATACTGCAGCAGAAAAACATGACTTGCCGGTAATTCCGAGTGGTACTTTAATTCAGAAGATTCGTGCTACAGAAGAGTACAGCAATGGAACACGTTCTATCTGCCGAGATGGTTTCCATATGGATTTGATTTACGGAAGATATGCCGTTGGATGTATGTGGGCGAAATGCATCTTTGGAATTACACTTAAAGATAATGATTACATTCCGGAAACAGAGTATTTACCAGGAGTAAAACCAGATCAGCATATCGTAGATATGATTAAGGAATTGGTTGATTTATAAAAACAGATTTTGCAAAGGAAACTTCCTAACATAAATTTTTGATAACAGGAGAGAGACAATATGTACGAGAATACTCAAAATGTTGCAGGCTATGATATTGTTATAATAGCAGGTCAATCAAATGCAGATGGAACAGGGATTGGTCCCGTGTATGAGGATTATAAGGAAAATGAGGACATCTTATATTTAACTGGGAAAGTCTGCGATATTATGGAAGAAGATTATAGAGAGATAACTTATCCGGATAAGACATTGACCATTGATATTGCGAAAGAGTCTATAACGGAAAACGGTAAAAGAGGGGATTTATCCCTGTCATTTGCAGATGAATATGTTAAGCGCGGATTGCTTGCCGAAGGGCGTAAAGTACTCATTGTTAGGGCAGCACTGGGTGGAACCGGTTTTCAGAGAAAACAATGGGGAGAAGGTTGCGTGGTTGAAGAGAGAATGCATGAAATGATAGAGTATGCATTGGCATTGCATGAAGATAGCAAAATAGTTGCTTTTCTATGGCATCAAGGTGAACATGATGCTTTCGAAGGAAACGCGCCGGAAAATTACAAAGAGCAGCTTACGAAAACGATGAATACCGTGCGTGAGAGATATCATTGCGAAGATGTACCGTTTATTGCAGGTGACTTTTGCAATGAGTGGAAAAGCAAGAATCTTTCTCAGTGCAATCCAATTGTGAATGTGCTAAGAGAGGTCTTTTCTGGTGAAAAGTATGGTTTCGTGGAGACATCGGATTTGTTGTCTAACAACCAAAAACTGGAAAATGGTGATGATATCCATTTTTGCAGAGAAGCATTGTATACACTAGGAAAACGATATTTTGAAGCGTATTGCAATATATTAGGCTTGGAAACCAATTAGTATAATATTATGTTTTTTAAGAAGGTCACGATGATGTGGCCTTCTTTCTTTTTGACTTTCTCCGCAAGATGTACTATAATAATCTATCATAGTGTGCAATTTTGGGAGGGCAAACAAATGATTAAACCAGTTTTAGTAATTATGGCTGCAGGAATGGGCAGCCGTTATGGTGGATTAAAACAAATTGACCCGATTGATGAGCAGGGGCATATAATTATGGATTTTTCCATATTTGATGCAAAAAGAGCTGGATTTGAAAAAGTTGTCTTTATTATAAAAAAAGAAAACGAAGCAGATTTCAGGGAAGCAATTGGCAATCGTATTGCAAAGGAAATCGAAGTTGCTTATGTGTATCAGGATTTACATAACATTCCGGAAGGGTTTGATGTTCCGGAGGGAAGAGTAAAGCCTTGGGGAACGGCACATGCGGTTTTGAGTGCAATTGATGAAATTAATGGGCCATTTGCGGTTATTAATGCAGATGATTACTATGGAAGAGATGCATTCCATAAGATTTTCAAGTTCTTAACGCACAATCAGGATGACGACAAATATCGTTATGCCATGGTTGGATATAAATTGGAAAATACACTGACAGAGAACGGCCATGTGGCACGTGGTATTTGTACTTTGGATGAGAATGACCATTTGGTGAAGGTAGTAGAACGTACCAGAATCGAGAGAAGAGGGGACGGAGCTGCATTTACAGAAGATGATGGACAAACATGGACGCCGATTGCAATGGATAGTGTGGTTTCTATGAACCTCTGGGGATTTTCAGCAAGCTTTCTTCAAGAGATTAAGAAGGGTTTTGCGGCCTTTTTAGAAGAGGGATTAAAGAACAACCCGATGAAATGCGAATACTATCTTCCTTCGGTAGTAACAAGTCTTTTAGAGGCTGACAAAGCAACAGTGAAGGTTCTGACTTCAAAAGACAGATGGCATGGGGTTACTTACAAGGAAGACAAGCCGGTAGTTGTAAATGCAATTAAGACCATGAAGGACAATGGTGTGTATCCGGAAGAGGTTTGGTGTGGACGTGGAGAAGCACTGGTAAACTTTAAATTAAAGGGTATGGTAATGTCAGCTGTTCCATTTGGAAGTGGACATATTAATGACACTTTCTTAATGACGCTTCGCAAGGATGATGAGACGGAAGGTCGTGTCATCATGCAGCGTATGAATAAGTCGGTTTTCAAAAAGCCGGTTGAATTGATGGAGAATATGTTGAATGTCACCTCATATCTGCGTAAAAAGATTGAGCAGGAGGGTGGAGACCCAACAAGAGAAACATTAACAGTCATTAACAGTAAACAGGACTTGCCATATTTCTTGGATTCCGAGGGGCAGTACTGGAGATGCGTGAATTACGTTGAGGATTCTGTTACCTATGATGAGGTAAAATGTCCGGATGATTTCTACCAGAGTGCAGTAGCATTTGGTAATTTCCAAAGAATGTTAGCGGATTATCCTGCCGATACTTTACATGAAACCATAGAAGGGTTCCATGATACCAAGGCAAGGTTTGAAGTGTTCAAGAAGGCAGTAGCAGATGATGTGTGCGGACGGGCAGCCTCCGTACAGAAGGAGATTGATTTCTTCCTTGCGCGTGAAGATGTGGCGTGTGTGTTCGGAGATTTGCTTGAAAAAGGAGAAGTTCCACTCCGAGTGACACATAACGATACGAAACTGAATAATGTAATGATTGATACCAAAACGGGTAAGGCAATCTGTGTCATCGATTTGGATACGGTAATGCCGGGGCTTGCAATGAACGATTTCGGTGATTCGATTCGTTATGGGGCGAGTACCGCAGCTGAGGACGAAAAGGATTTGAGTAAAGTCTCATGTGACATGGAGTTGTTTGATGTTTTCACCAAAGGCTTTATCGAGGGCTGTGGCGGTAGACTGACGGCGAAGGAAATTGAGCTATTACCGATGGGAGCAAAGGTTATGACTTATGAATGTGGAATGCGTTTCCTTACAGATTATCTGCAAGGAGATGTTTACTTCAAAACTCACCGAGAAGGACATAATCTTGACAGATGCCGTACTCATATCAAGTTAATTGAGGATATGGAAGCTAAATGGAATATCATGAAAGACATTGTAAAGAAATACAATGTATAAGAAATGCTTAAGGAGGATTTCGAATTGGCAATTTTAGTAACAGGTGGAGCAGGATATATTGGAAGTCATACCTGTATTGAACTTATCAATGCAGGATATGATGTAGTGGTAGCGGATAATTTGTGCAATTCAAGTAAAGAATCTTTGAAACGTGTGGAGAGGATTGTAGGGAAAGAAGTAAAATTCTATGAAGCAGATATCCGTGATGCAAAAGCAATGGAAAATATTTTCGCAAATGAGGACATTTCTGCAGTTATCCATTTTGCAGGATTAAAAGCGGTAGGAGAATCTGTGGCAAAACCAATGGAGTATTATGACAACAACATTAATGGTACCTTGGTATTGTGTAATGCAATGCGTAACGCAGGCGTGAAGAATATTATATTCTCTTCTTCAGCAACTGTATATGGTGATCCTGCGTTTATTCCAATTACAGAAGAGTGTCCAAAGGGACAATGTACCAATCCATATGGCTGGACAAAGTCTATGTTAG
>JAZSDK010000072.1:0-12636 GCA_045531155.1 Faecalimonas sp.
ATTGCAGAGCATGAAATGTATTTAAAATATAAGGAAATGACAGAGGGGAAATCTTCTGTTTATATTTCCCACCGTCTTGCATCCACCCGTTTCTGTGACAGAATCATTCTTCTTGCAGATGGCGGAATCGCAGAGGAGGGCACTCATGATTCCTTGTTAGCGTCGAACGGAAGATATGCAGAGCTGTTCCAAATACAGAGCAAATATTATCAAGAGGGGGAACTATCAGATGAAGGTGTCATTTAAACAAGCATTTTTATTACATAAGCGGGCGTTGCAACTTTTAAGTGGTAGGGTTCGTCAGTTATTTTCTTCCTATACAATATATTGTCTGGTGAGTGCATTGGTTCCGTACGCAGGAATCTGGTTTTCAGCACGTATTATTGATGAGCTGGCAGGACAAAGGCGAGCAGATGTATTGTGGCCATTGGTGGTGGCTACCATTGTAATTACAGCAGTTTTGACCCTATTAACAGATGCAATGTATCATTGGAAAATGGCTCGGCGTGCTACTATGTTTCAGTATTTGCGGAAGATTTATGCTGACAAAATCATGTCTATGGATTTCTGCGTGTTGGACAATCCTAAGACGCATGAGCAGTATGCTACCATTCGTGAAAATGACTGGTTCTCAGGTTGGGGGCTTACAAAAGTTATCTTTTATTATGAAGATGGAATGAGCGCACTGTTTCGTATACTTGGTGCAGTTGCGTTGACGGTGAGTCTTTTTACCATACCGGTTCCGGAGAGTGCAGGAAGGCTTGCGGTTTTAGGTAGTCCTGTCTTTGTACCGATTGTAATTGCATTATTATTTGGAGTCACACTGTTAGGGCCACTTTGTAATCAGAAGGCGGATAATTATTGGGCGAAGAACGAAGAAGAAGGTAAACTCAGTGACCGTCTTATGCATGCATTTGGTTTTCTGCCGTTGCGTTCTTCTAAGAATGCAGATTTTCGGATTTATAACCAACAAAATATTTGCAAGCATTATAATGATATGAATCGAAATTATATGCCGGGTGGAACCATGGCCCATTATGCCAAAGGACCAATGGGTCTACTTAGAGCTTTGGCGTCTGCAATAGCAGTTCTTTTTATTGGTTTGGTTTATGTTTTCGTATGTTTGAAGGCGTCTACAGGGGCTTTCGGTGTGGGCTCAGTTACCCAGTATATTGGTGCGATTACAGCCCTGTCACAAGGGCTGGGACAATTGCTCAATGTATGTGGTGAGATGAGAGTCAATGGCATGCATTTGCGAACCGTATTTGAATTTCTCGACAAACCAAATCACATGGTTCAGGGAGAACGGGAAGTACCGGATAAAAAAGTAGGATATCAGATTGAATTTAAGGATGTTAGTTTTCGATATCCGGGAGCGGAAACGGACGCACTTTCTCATGTAACGCTTACATTTTCACCAGGGGAAAAGCTAGCCTTGGTTGGAAGAAATGGTTCCGGTAAAACCACATTTATTAAATTGCTTTGCAGGTTGTATGACCCGACAGAAGGGGCAATTTATTTAAATGGAGTAGATATCAGGGAGTACGATTACACCTCGTACCTTGCTATTTTTTCTGTTGTGTTCCAAGATTTTCAATTGTTTGGATTCCCATTGGGACAGAATATTGCAGCAGGATATGAATATGATAAGGAACGTGCAGAAACGTGTATTGAACAAGCTGGTTTTGCAGATAGATTGCAAACGCTTCCAAAAGGTTTGGAAACTTATTTGTATCCAATCTTGGATAAGGAGGGTGTGGAACTATCCGGCGGGGAAGCGCAGAAGGTAGCTATCGCAAGAGCATTATACAAGGACTCCGGAGTTATGGTGCTTGATGAACCGACGGCAGCCTTGGATCCACTGGCAGAGGCAGATATTTACACTCGTTTCAACCAAATGGTAAGTGGAAAATCTGCAATTTATATTAGTCATCGTCTTTCCTCTTGTCGTTTCTGTGACAGGATAGCGGTATTTTGTGAAGGGAAAATGGTGCAATATGGAACCCATGATGAGTTGGTAAACATAGATGGTCATTATGGAGAATTGTGGCAAGCTCAGGCGCAGTATTATGTTTCTTAATTTTAAGAGTATACCTTTTAGGTAAAATGTGGTAGAATAACTACAACCATTTATAGAAAGAAAAGGGTTGATGCTTATGTTAAAAGGAAAAACAGTCATTCTTGGTGTAACCGGCAGCATTGCGGCTTACAAGATTGCAGACCTTGCAAGCAAGCTTTCTAAGCTTCATTGTAATGTGCATGTGATTATGACAAAGAATGCGATGAATTTTATAAATCCAATTACATTTGAAACATTGACAAACAACAAGTGTCTTGTAGATACATTTGACCGCAATTTCCAATATAGTGTGGAACATGTGGCGCTTTCGAAACAGGCGGATGTGGTGCTTGTTGCTCCGGCTACAGCCAATGTAATTGCAAAGATGGCACACGGTTTGGCGGATGATATGCTTACGACAACGGTACTGGCATGTAATTGTCCGAAGATAGTTTCGCCGGCTATGAATACGCAGATGCTTCACAATCCGATTACACAGGATAATATTGAGATATTAAAACATTATGGATTTGAAATTATCGAACCTGCCACAGGTATGCTTGCATGCAAGGATATCGGAGAGGGGAAACTTCCGGAGACAGATGTGCTTTTGGACTATATTTTAAAAGCAATTGCTTTTGAGAAAGATATGGAAGGAATGAATGTGCTTGTTACGGCGGGGGCTACTCAAGAAGCACTGGACCCTGTTCGTTACATTACCAATCATTCCACAGGCAAGATGGGGTATGCTATTGCGAGAAATGCAATGCTTCGTGGTGCCAATGTTACGTTGGTGACTGGTGAGACATCCATTGAAAAACCACGCTTTGTGGATGCGGTGGATGTTAAGAGTGCGGAAGATATGTTTGAAGCTGTGACCTCTCGTACAGATAAGCAGGACATTATCATCAAAGCGGCAGCAGTTGCAGATTACACACCGGCAACAGTGAGTGATGACAAGATTAAGAAATCGGATGATGATATGGTGATTCCGGTAGAGCGTACGAAGGATATTTTAAAATATCTTGGCATGAATAAACGACAAGGACAATTCTTATGTGGGTTCTCGATGGAAACAAAGGACATGCTTGAAAATTCACGCAGAAAGTTGATTCATAAGAATTTGGATATGATTGTTGCCAACAACTTGAAGCAGGCAGGCGCGGGTTTTGGAGTGGATACGAATGTGATTACTATGATTACTCCGGGGAAAGAAATTGCGCTGGAGCTTATGAGTAAGGACGAAGTGGCAGAGCAGATTTTAGATGAGATTTTGAGACAGAGGAAGAATAAATAACAACATGGAGGATACGAAATGAAAGGCAGAGAAATGTCATTCTCAACACGGCGGTTAACAATTTTGGGACTCATGGTAGGAGTTCTTTTATTGTTGCCATACACCCCATTAGGATATTTGAATATTGGTCCGTTGGCCATAACATTTAATATGATTCCAGTTGCTATTTGTGCCATCACTTTGGGGCCTATAGGTGGTGTGATTGCGGGTTCTGTATTCGGCATCACAAGTTTTTGTCAATGTTTCGGAGGACTGGGCATTGGTGTTAGTGCAATGGGGGCTATATTATTTGGCATCAATCCATTTTTAGCCTTTATACAGAGATTTGTTCCAAGAGCTTTGGTTGGCTTTTTGCTGGGATATATTTTTCGGTGGGCAAAAAAAATTAAGGGTATATCCTTTGCCACATCAATTACCGGTTTTCTTGCTGCGTTTTTGAATACAGTATTTTTTATGATTTCCTTGATATTACTATATGGAAACACAGAGTATATGAGGGGATTAATTGGTGGACAAAATATTATTTTGTTCGCATGCGCATTTGTGGGAGTCAATGCAGTAGTTGAAATGATTGTATCGACAATTGTGACAGGTGCAGTTGGAACAGCATTATTTAAAACTCGTATCATTCCAACTTCAAATGAATAATGAAAATATAAGGGTCTATGCAATTTTTCTGAATGCATAGACCCTATTTCTATAACGGCAATTGTTTATAAGCCTGTTCCCGTTTGTATTCATCTGCATAAATAATCACATAAGAGACAATTGCAAATATACCGGCTGCTATTCCATCAATAATTGAATGCTGTTTTAAAAACATGGTTGATAAGATAATCAAAACTGTTGTAATAAATGTGGAACTTTGAACCCAGCGAATGTTTTTTAGGTGTTCGCTCTTTTTAACTGCAATATAGCAACCGAGTGTATTGTATACGTGTATACTTGGAAATACATTGGTTGGAGTATCTGTGGCGTATAAGTGTTTTACCATGTCCACAAATATATTATCCCGTTCGAAATATTTTGGTCTCAACGCCTGACCATTCGGCCATAAGGTTGATATGATTAAAAATAAGGTCATTCCAATTACTAAAAACAATATGAGTCGGTAAAATTCATTTCTATCTTTAAAGAAGAAATAACAAACAGTTATAGCCATGAATAAAAACCAAAACAAATATGGTATGATAAAAAATTCAATAAAAGGAATTTTTTTATCAAATGATGTTTGAATTAAATTATAGTTTTTGGTTATTGTCTGCTCTAAATAATAGAACCAAGGCAAATATATTAAGGCATATATTGATACCCAGGCATGTTTATATTTTTGAAGAAAAGTTTTCAAAATCTATACCTCACTAGTTTCTATGGTTTTGTTGTGATTACACGTAATTTCTCTGGTGCACAGCAGAAGGATATATCTTTTTGAATAAAGATAGGTTCTCCATCTGTGTGTAGTGGCAGTGGGCGCGATGCCTGAATGTGAAAGTCCGCAGTCCTATGCATATGCACACCCTTGAATTTGGTATGTATTCCTGCAAATGCCATAGGGAACAGCATCAATGCTTTTAATTTGCCGATATTGGCAACCACGCAAACGTCCAACTTGTCATCATCATTTTTGGCATCAGGTGCAAACTTGGCACCGCCACCTTCAAAGCGGTTATTCATGACGGCAGCAAAATATGCTTTTTCGTACGTAATCTTTTTGTCTTCGTCTAGTGTAATTTCGTATTTACATGGTGAGGTTACGATTAATCTATGAAGCGCTACGCAGACATAGGTAAGTTTTCCAAGTCCTAATTTATTTAAAAATTTTTTTACATGAGATACAACCACTTCATGACAAATATCGGCATCAAATCCCACACCGGCACTTACTGCAAACCGGCGTAGTTTGTTGCGATAACGCATCTCGCCGACATTCATAGGATGTAAATGTGGACGGGTAAGAATTGTGTTTAACGCCTCTACAGGGTTGGTAGGAAGTTCGAGACCTCTTGCAAAGTCATTGCTGGAACCGATTGGAATGTAGCCTAAAATTGTTTTCCTAAAATCTACAATTCCATTTACCACTTCATTTACAGTTCCATCTCCACCAAGTGCAACGATTATATTTTCTTCACCATTAGAGGTAATATCGCGCACAATTGATGTGGCATGTTTCTGGTATTTTGTATAGAAAACCCGATATTCCACTTTTTCCCTTTTTAAAATAGCTTCTAATTCATTCCAAATGGACTGCCCAAGACCGGACCTGGCGTTTGGATTTACGATAAAATTGTACATTTGAGAATTCCTCCCCTTTATCCTATTCGTTTATTATAACAGTTAATACTCCAATCAACAACTATTTCTTGTATTCCATAGGGGTACATTTCATATATGTTTTAAAAATGTTCAATATTGTTATTGTGACAGATTAAAAATCTCATTATAATTATAAATATGAGGCAAAATAACATTATTTGCAAGGGAGAGGAACGGGTAATGTTAGAAAAAATCAAACAGGAATTTGAGAAGAAATTTGGTGGCCACGGAGATATTCGTGCATACTTTGCGCCAGGGCGCGTGAATTTGATTGGTGAGCATACGGATTATAATGGTGGGCATGTATTTCCATGCGCATTGACACTTGGTACATATGCAGTTGCGAGAAAAAGGGAAGATAATAAGTTAAACTTCTATTCTATGAACTTTGAAGGCAGAGGTATTGTAGAGTCTGATTTGAAGGATTTGGTTCCGACGAGAGAAGCTGGCTGGACGAATTATCCAAAGGGAGTTATCTGGGCGTTTGAAAAGAGAGGTATGAGCCTTCCGGTTGGTCTTGATGTTGTGATTTACGGAAATATTCCAAATGGTTCCGGACTATCTTCATCTGCATCATTAGAAGTGGTTACAGGGCTTGCATTAAAAGATTTATACGGATTTGATGTTTCTATGGTAGACATTGCATTAATCGGACAATATTCAGAAAACAATTATAATGGATGTAACTGTGGTATCATGGACCAGTTTGCAAGTGCAATGGGTAAGAAAGACAATGCCATTTTCTTAGATACAAATACATTGAAGTACGAATATGCTCCGGTTGTTTTGGAGGATGCGAAAATCGTTATTATTAATAGTAAAGTAAAACACAGCTTGGTTGATTCTGCATATAACGACAGAAGAAATGAGTGTGAAACTGCATTGAAAGAATTGCAAACTGTTGTAGATATTAAAACACTTGGAGATTTGACAGAAGAAGAGTTTGAAGCACACAAAGATGCAATTAAGTCTGAGATCAGACAAAAACGTGCAGGACACGCGGTATATGAAAATCAAAGAACAATCAAAGCAGTAGCTGCATTAAAGGGAAATGATGTAGAGACATTTGGTAAATTAATGAACGCTTCCCACGTTTCTCTTCGTGATGACTATGAAGTATCATGTGAAGAAATTGACATCTTAGTTGACCTTGCTTGGGAAACACCGGGTGTGATTGGTTCTCGTATTACCGGAGGCGGATTCGGCGGATGTACGGTAAGTATTGTGAAAAATGATGCAGTAGAAAACTTTGTATCAACTATCGGAAAAGCATACGCTGAAAAAGTTGGACACGAAGCAGAATTCTATGTAGTGGATATCGGAGACGGAGCACACGTTTTATAGTTAGGAGCCAGGATATTTTTTCAAAATATTAAAAAATTAGTACAATATTGTATTCACACATTCACTTGAAGACGCTGGCGTATTCAAATGCACACCGGAAGGGCGCGAAGCCTTTAAGAGATTTATATCCACATTATAAAATAGGGTGGTTTTTTTAGAAAAACTTCACTTGTAGTGCAAAATCATATGCGTTATAATATGTTTTGTATGAAATACAAAAAGGGGAAAATATATGTCAGACAGGATAGATTTTACAGAGGAAGATAAGAGAAAAACAGATATTATAGAAGATAAACCAGAAGTAGGTGATGAAGAAGGCTATGAAAGATATTGCTTCATGTGTCACCGTCCGGAGAGTGTTGCAGGGAAGATGATTGACCTTCCAAATAACATTTGTGTATGTCAGGATTGTATGCAAAAGAGCTTTGATGCGATGAACAATATGCCTTTCGACTTAAGCCAGCTTACCAATACGCCGGGCATACATTTCATGAATATGTCAGATTTGGAAGGGATTCTTCCAAAAAAACAGAAAGTGAAGAAGAAAAAAGAAGGTGAGCCGAAGAAGCCGATTATTGATATCAAAGATATTCCGGCACCACATAAGCTGAAAGCAAAATTAGATGAATATGTAGTGGGACAAGAGCACGCAAAGAAAGCGATGGCAGTGGCTGTTTACAATCATTATAAGCGTGTTGCAACCGATACTATGGACGACATCGAGATTGAAAAGTCCAACATGCTGATGATTGGGCCGACTGGTTCGGGAAAAACATATTTGGTAAAGACACTTGCAAAATTATTGGATGTGCCTTTGGCAATTACAGATGCAACATCGCTCACAGAAGCCGGTTACATAGGTGACGATATTGAAAGCGTCGTTTCAAAACTGCTTGCAGCAGCCGATAATGATGTGGAAAAGGCAGAGCAAGGCATTATCTTCATCGATGAGATTGATAAGATTGCGAAGAAGAAAAATACCAGTCAGCGTGACGTTAGCGGCGAATCAGTGCAACAGGGTATGTTAAAACTGTTAGAGGGCAGTGAAGTGGAAGTACCGGTTGGTGCCAATAGTAAAAATGCCATGGTTCCCCTTACTACGATAAACACAAAGAATATCTTGTTTATCTGTGGCGGGGCATTTCCGGATTTAGAAAACATCATTAAAGAGCGTTTAAATAAGCAATCTTCCATGGGATTTATTGCAGATTTAAAGGATAAATACGACAAAGAGAAAAATCTACTTTCAAAGGTAACGGTAGAAGACCTTCGAAACTTTGGTATGATTCCGGAATTTATTGGACGTCTTCCGATTATTTTCACGCTGCAAGGTCTGGATGAAGATATGCTTGTGAAAATTTTGCGAGAGCCAAAGAATGCAATTTTGAAGCAATATCAGAAACTTTTGGCCCTTGATGAAGTGAAACTTGATTTTACAGACGAGGCACTCCATGCAATTGCGGCGAAAGCAATGAAGAAGGATACAGGAGCCAGAGCTCTTCGTTCGATTATAGAAGAGTTTATGCTGGATATCATGTATGAGATTCCGAAAGACGATAACATTGGAATTGTGACAATTACGAAAGAGTATGTGGAAGGAAAAGGTACGCCGATGATTACCATGCGTGGGCAGGCGAAGATTACCGGATAATATGGAGGAAGAAGGATATGAGATATTTTGAATTTCAACCAGAGGGAGTGGAAAACTGTAATGTAAAAGCATATGTTCAGACATGTGGTTTGTCAAATGAGATGGGAGATAGACTCCTTCCAGCTATGATTATCTGTCCGGGGGGAGGATACAGTATGGTATCTGACCGTGAGGGAGAGCCAGTAGCAAAAGAGTACTTTTCAGCAGGCTATCATGTGTTTGTTCTGACCTATTCCGTAGGCGAACGAGCAAAGAATTTTGAACCCCTTTGCCAGCTCGCTGCTACCATGGCACATGTGAGAAAGCATGCAGAAGAGTGGAGAATTGCAAAAGATAAAATTGCAGTATGTGGATTTTCAGCAGGGGGACACTTGGCAGGAGCTCTTGGTACACTTTATAACGAAGAAAAGTTTTTGAAGGTATGGAATCGCAGAGAGGACATCAGACCGGATGCAATGGTTTTATGCTACCCGGTAATCACAGCGGAGGTGCATACTCACGGGGGGTCTATCCGAAATGTAAGTGGTGCGGAAGAAGGAAGTGAAGAATATTGCTGGTTTGGACTAGAAAATCATGTAGATTCTACAACGCCACCGACGTTTTTATGGCATACGGCAAATGATACCTGTGTGCCGGTAGAAAATAGTATTTTTATGGCGAGGGCATTGTCGGCAGAGAAGATTCCATTTGAGTTACACATTATGCCGGAAGGACCACATGGCATGTCAACCTGTACAAAAGAGGTTGGTACAGATGATGCTTATGTGGGACGCTGGATAGAATGGAGCATCGCTTGGCTTGCTAAGACATTTGGGTTTGTGAAATAAATGATATTGATTGGGCGGGATGTTTTATGCAACATCTCGCTTTTTAGATACGCTCAATGAACTTTAAGTCGTATATTACATATACTAAATCAAAAAGACTGGAATTTATTATGCCTAATTCATGTCGTGAGCAAATTTTATCAGAGGATTATCGAGATTTTATAGTAAGTGCTTTGCAGGAGGACTTGTTTGAAGCAAGATTTCCCGATGTGGACTGCGAGCAGAGGGCAGGGGAGTTTTACAAATCCGTCTATGTGGAAAGTGAATTGGCAGACCCCATTGAGTTTGGAAGGTACCCCTATAATTCTGTGCCTAAATGTTATACACTTTTAGATATGCAGGCGTTAGAGCAGTCAGGCATCATCCAGGTGCAGAATTACCCAACCCTAGACCTACAAGGGAGTGGTGTGTTAATTGGATTTATTGATACGGGAATTGATTACCAGAATGCCATCTTTCATAATCTGGATGGCAGCAGCCGAATAGTTGGGATTTGGGACCAGACCATACAGGATGGACAGCCACCGGATGGACTGTCGTATGGAAGTGAATATACACAGGAGCAGATTGACGCAGCACTTCGGGGTGAAAATCCATTGGAGTTTGTGCCAAGTAGGGATGAAAATGGACATGGAACCTTTGTGGCCAGTGTGGCTGCAGGAGGCGCCAGCGAGGAAAATGGTTTTCTGGGGGCAGCACCGGAGTCGCAGATAGCAGTCGTGAAATTAAAACCTGCCAAGCAGTATTTGAGGGATTTCTATCTTATTCGTACGGATGCGCCTTGCTATCAGGAAAATGATATCATGCTTGGGGTTACTTACTTAAATCAGTTGGCGGACAGACTAGGACTCCCCCTTGTTATCTGCATTGCATTAGGAACGAATTTTGGAGGACGGACAGCCAACTCGCCACTTGCAAGTATATTGGACATTTATGGAAATATTGCAAACAGGGCAATTGTCATTGCAGCGGGAAATGAAGCCAATCAAAGGCATCATTTTCTTGGGACTGCAGACAATGTGAATGATACCCAGCAGGTGGAGATTCGTGTGGGTGAAAATGTGTCAGGATTTTCTATGGAGCTTTGGTCGGATGCCTTGGATTTGTTTGCCGTCTCCATCATATCGCCAAGTGGAGAGCAGACCTATCGTTTCCCAATACGGAGTGAGCAGACCGCAAGTTATACATTTGTGCTGGAACGAACAGCAGTAACTGTTGACTATAAAGTGTTTGTAGAACGGCTAAATTCGGAACTTATTTTCTTCAGGTTTATAAATCCTACTCCGGGAATCTGGAAGGTTGCAGTGGAGCCCGTTCAATTAGAAGAAGGAACATTTCATATGTGGCTTCCGATGACAGAGTTTCTGGAAAGTGAAGTGTTTTTTATACAATCCAATCCAGATTACACTATTACGGAGCCTGGAAGCACCCTATCCGCAATGACAGTTGGATTTTACAATGGAAATGACAATTCTATTGCTATTCAGTCCGGAAGAGGCTATACTAGAGGTAACAGAGTAAAGCCTGATTTTGTAGCCCCCGGTGTCAATGTGACCGGTGCTACAACCAGAAACCAATTTGTCACACGAACCGCTTCCAGCGTTGCAGCAGGGATTACTGCCGGTGCGGCGGCACTGATTATGGAGTGGGTGGTGTATGGCTTGCAGCAGAGGACTATTGATTCTACTCAGGTCAGAAATCTTCTTGTAATAGGAACGGAAAAAAGACCGAACGAGGAGTATCCGAATCGAGAATGGGGTTATGGAACGCTGAATGTATTCAATACATTTGAGACCATCAGGCAAATATGACAGATGAAAGGAAGAAATAAAATGGCAGATTTTTTTGCAAATTTAGAAGATTTAGGAAAGATTATATCAAAGAAGGCAGGAAAAGCAGTTGATGTTGTAACACAAAAAGCAGGAGAAGCGGTTGATGTTATATCAAAGAAAGCAGAAGAAACTGTAGAGATCACAAAAATCAAGAGCCAAATCGGTACAATGGAACGCAACAACGAACGCGATTACAAAGATATTGGTAAAATGATTTATGAGAGATATAAAAATGGTGAAGTGGTAGATGGTGAATTTATCGAACTATGCGAAGCTATTTCTGAACGAGATGACAGTATCTGTAAAGCGAAAGAAGAGATTGCGAAATTAAAAGGTTTAGATGTATGTCCAAAGTGTGATGCGCGTTTGGAAGCAGGAGTGAATTTCTGTCCGAAATGTGGAGCAAGCTTAGATGGAAGTAATAACTAGAAAGGAAGACACAAATCATGAAAATTGGAGTAACTTATGAAAACGGTCAAATTTTTCAACATTTTGGCCACACAGAACAATTTAAAATTTATGAGGTTGTAGAAGGAAAAGTTGTTTCTTCAGAAGTAGTTTGTACAAATGGTAGCGGACATGGTGCATTAGCTGGTTTCTTGCAGGCACAAGGCGTGGAGGTCCTAATCTGCGGCGGCATTGGAATGGGCGCTCAGATGGCACTTGCAGAAGCAGGGATTCAATTGTTTGGCGGAGTATCCGGTGATGCGGATGCAGCAGTTGAAGCATTGTTAAAAGAATCATTGGAATACAATCCAAATGTTACATGCAACCATCACGGAGAAGAACACCACCATCATGAGGGCGGATGTGGTTCACATGGATGCGGTTCACATTGCGGAGGACATTAGTTTACTAAAGGAGATTATGGATTATGGGAGATAAAAGATTGTATCGTTCATCAACAAATTATATGCTAGCTGGTGTATGCGGAGGGATTGCAGAGTATTTTAATATTGACCCGACATTAGTGCGATTAGGATGGGTTCTTTTCTCAGCTTTAGGAGGTTCCGGAATTCTTGCATATATTGTTGCAACAATTATTATTCCAAAGTAGAAGAGGGCGAGTTTGACCCAGTGTAAGACGTAAAAAGATACAGTAAACTTAATGTTTGCTGTATTTTTTTGTGTAAAAAAACCTTGGACAAGGAATAATAATCTTATATTTTAGTGAGGTGACCAACATGCAAAATCATTTAAAAGACCAAGTAAGCCCCTATTTGCTTCAACATGTGAACAATCCTGTGGATTGGTATCCGTGGGGAAAAGAAGCATTTGACAAGGCGAAAGCAGAAGATAAACCGATTTTTTTA
>JAZSDK010000168.1:0-5917 GCA_045531155.1 Faecalimonas sp.
GGAAGAACGGTTGTGCAAAGAAATTAATGACTATGATGTTGGAAGATGCCAAAGCAGAAGGTGTGAGCATTATTGAATTAAAAGCAACCGAGGATGGATATTCACTTTATAAATCTGTTGGTTTTGAGGATGTTGTAGCCAAGTATCATAATATGAAAATCGTGTTGCAGTAACTGATGTGGAGGTATCACATGGAAGAAAAATAACCCTATGCGGAGATAATTGTATAGAATGTCCCAGATACAATGCACATAGTGATGAAGAACTCAGGAATGTCGCGGAGCTATGGTATCGGGTAGGCTGGCGAGACCACGTTGTATCCAATGAAGAAATTAAATGCGAAGGATGCTCTTCACATAAACAGTGTACATATCATTTGGTAGAATGCACAAAGGCGCATAACGTAGATAAATGCAATCAATGTGCAGAGTTTCCGTGCGAAAAGATTAGTAAAATGTTGGAGCGTTCTAAAGAGTATCAGAAACGATGCAAAGAGGTCTGTTCGGATGCAGAGTATGAGATGCTGGAGAGAGCATTTTTTGATAAGGAAAATAATTTGAAGAAGTAAGGGAGAAGTAGAATAGATGGTACTTTTAGTAGTCGATACACAGAAATTAATAACTACGCCGGATTTATATAATTTTGTTGCGTTTGAAGATGCTGTTAAAACATTAATTGCAGCTGCCAGAGAGAATGGTGTTGAAGTGATTTTTGTAAGACACGATGACGGAGCCGGCGCGCAGCTTACCAAGGGGACACCGGGGTTTGAAATCTATGAAGGATTTTGCCCGCAGCCGGGTGAGAAGATTTTTGATAAGACTGTAAATAGTTCATTTAAGGGAACAGGCCTGTTGGAATACTTGAGGGAGAAGAGTGTCCGGACAGTAGTAGTTGTTGGATTGCAGACCGATTACTGTATTGATGCAACAATCAAGTGCGGATTTGAACATGGTTTCAAAATGATTGTACCGGAGAATGCAAATTCTACATTTGATAATGCTTTTATGACAGGAGAGCAGAGTTATAAGTATTATAATGAGTTTATGTGGAAAGGCAGATATGCGGAGTGTATTTCCGTGGAGGAAACGATTGAGAGGATGAAGGGGTAAGTGTAGAATGGAAGAGGTTATTAGAAAATATTTTCAATGCTGGCTGGATAAAGATGTTGATGCTGTAAAGGAAATTTTTAGCGATGATATTATTTACAGCGAGTGTTATGGCCCGGTATATAAAGGCATTGGGCAGATAATCAGATGGTTTGAGGATTGGAACCGGAAAGGTACTGTTTTGCAGTGGGATATAAAGCGTGTGGTTGTTTCCGGGAATACAGCTGTTGTGGAATGGTATTTTAAGTGCGACTACGAGGGCAATGTGGATGGTTTTGATGGAGTTACCATTGCCGAGTTTGATGCGGATATGAAGATTTGTGATTTGAAGGAGTTTCAGTCGAAGGCAGAGCATTATTGTCCGTATGGGGAATAATAGATACATTTATAAAAAAGGTCATTAAAATTTAGTGATTAATCTATAAAGCGGTGAATAGTTATGAGGGTTGTTGCAGAGTTGATGATTGAGTATCTGTTTTGCAATAATCCTCGTTTTATATATGTGTTCATGTGATGATTAAAATGAATTAAACAAAAAAGTTTGACTCAAGGTAAAAAAACAACATTTTGCGAGTAAAATATAAAATGAGATAAATAAAATGGTTGACTTTTGCGTAAATTATATTATAATAAAAAGTATAATATAGATGGAGTGTGGTTTAATATGAAGATTAATAGCATTACAGTAGGTGGATTTAAGAATCTGAATACTACTAAATTAGAATTGGATAACATATGTGCAATTATTTCTCCAAACAACTATGGCAAGTCCAACCTTTTAGAAGCAATTGATTTTGGATTTGATTTTATTCATGAATCGAGAAAAGGAAGAAAAAGCATGATGGGATGGGTAAGAGGTATCCCTTTGTGTTTGGCGTTGGAAAATTCTGAGTATAGATTTGAAATAGAATTTGAAGATGAAGAACTCGGAGAATATAAATATGTAAGATACGGCTTTTCTTTCAAATGGCATCGTGATGATGAAAAAGGTGATTTTATTACCGATGAATGGATTGAAACCAGAGAGAATACCAGTGTAAGGTACACTTCGTACTTAAAAAGAAAAGAAGGAAAATATAGAAAGAGCAAGTCAACAACGGCATATCGGAAGATTGAACTGGATGGGCTACAGTTGGCAATTGATGTATTAGGATTAATAGAAGATATAGAGATTGTAAATGTTATAAATGCAATTCAAAGAATTGCATTTAGGGTATGTTCTTCTTTAGATTTAAGAGATAGGTATCAGCCATCGCCATTGGAGTACATTGAAGATGAGGAAGATTCTATAAGATTTGATGACACAGATGTTCCTAAGGCATTGCAACGTTTAAAAAATAAGGCGCCAGAACTTTACGAGTTGTTTGAAGAATCATTATCTATAATGTTTCCGGAGTTTACGTCAATCAATTTGAATGAATACACATTAACTGATCAGAATGTGGAACGACAAATGATGGTAACTGTTGCTGATAAGAAGTTATCTGAAGAGGAAATTGAGAAAGAAATTCCGTTTAAACTTCGTGAACACATATATCGATTGTTTGTTAAATGTGATTATATGAATCAACCGTTAAGTATGGCTAATATGTCGACAGGAACGAAGCGAGTTATATGGTTGCTGGCCAATGCTTATATTGCTAACTATATGGAAGCAGGAATTGTTGGAATTGAAGAAATTGAGACCAGTATACATCCTAAAATGATGCGCCAGTTATTAGAAATAATAACTGAGGCGTTAGGAAATGCTCCATTAATAATTTCAAGTCATTCTCCATATTTGGTTCAATACTTGAAGCCGGACAAAATATATATTGGCGTTCCGAATAATCGAGGAGTAGCGGAATTTAGAAGAATTCAAAAAAATAAGATGAAAGTTATTATATCAAATTCAAGAGATATGGGTCTTTCAGTTGGAGAGTATTTATTTGAATTGTTATCAGGTGATTCCGATTCTTATGAGATGTTGGAAAGCTTTCTGGAGGTGCTTGATAGTTAATGAATAATTATACAGAAGGCATTGCTTTCATTCTTGAGGGAGCGACGGAAAAAGTATTTTATAAAGCATATTTGGAATACCTAAGTGCTTTGGATGAAAAAGCTTCGTTGATTAGGGATAAATCAACAGATGATGGAGAAATAATTTTTTGTTGGCAATCTGGTGAAAAAAAGATTCTTATCAAATTTTATGTTGTTGGTACTATAACGCAAATTGTTCATTCTGGTAAGTGGTTTCTTAATATGTGTAGTAAAAAACATAAAATTCCTTGGACTGTCTACTTGTGTTATGATACAGATTCTTCTAATTCAAATATAAGTAAGTTTTATGAAGGTGACTGGAAGATATTGAGGCAGGAGTTGGAAAAATCAAAAAAAACTACAATAGTTGATTTGGCTGCCAGCGCAGATATAGAGGATATTATGCTTTATGATATTGAGAGTGTTTTAGCTTTTCTTGGCATTGCAATGCCTGTAAAGTTGGTTGGCAGAAAAGGTAAAGCAAAAATGAAAGCATTGTATAGAAGCGCAGGGAGAGCTTATCATGAAGGAGAAAGAACAAAAGATATGATATCAAAATTAGATTTTTCCAAGATAACACAGAGCGCACCTATTAAATTAGCGGAGCTAAAAGACCATTTGGTTAATTAGAAATGAGTTCAACTTTTTGGGCTCGAAAAGTTGAACTCATTTCTAAAAAGGGACAAATAGCAACAAAAAAGAAAATGAAATACACTTTTTGGGAGTTCTTTATTAATAATATGCAAGAAAGAAGGCGGTAAAAATACGGGTACTGAACGAATGTGGCAACAAAAAAGCCGAAGCGGCAACTTCGACTAGTTGTTAATGACCATAAATGACCATTAGATTGTTTAGAATAAGTCTAATTTATCATTTATCATTCGATAAATCAATCCCGAAACTGTTGTTCGACTTAAATGTAATTCCAAATCAGGTCATTGTTTGTTTATATAAATCGCCCCGGCAGTATTATTTAACTGCTTTATTAAGTGTACCTAAAAATGGAGGATAAATTATGAAATTAAAAGTATCTAAGGAATCCGCAAGCGGATTGAATACAGAATTTGTAAATGTAGAAACTGGTAGACGCATCCCGTTAGAGCAGGCTGTTGTGCAGATAAGTAAGGGTAATAAGAATTATGAAAATTATCAAGTGGTAAACAAATCTGACGGAACAACCTATATTCGTTCAAAGGCAGACGGGATAAAGAAAAATAATATTGAGGAGTAAGAAAAGATGAAAAAAGAATATATATCTGATGTGTGGCAATTAAAGCAGAAAGGCCACGAAAACTTTGAATTCGTAGATGTAGCAGTCAATGATGACAATTTACTTTTTATTGATCCGTGTTTAATTGAGAGATGGAATAATGTATGGGCTATCAAAGCAATGAAGCATATCAACTCATATTTTGACAATTTGTTCAAAGCATATAATAAATGTAATAGAAAAAATATGAGATGCTTGCTGTCACATGCCGGGGAGCAAAATGCAACCAGATTCGGATATGGTAATGGTGATAATGGTAAAGGTAATACAGCCGATGGCTTGTTGGAGATATTTCAACCACTGGAGCAATTGATAAGTTCAATTAGGACAATTGGAAAAGCGGAAGATTTACCTTTGTTGATACCAGGATTTGCAGAAGATGGTATGTCGGATTTACTTACAAACATTCTTCATGAATGCTTGAATGAATTTACAATGGAACAAATGCATAAATATGGCATACAATGTAATGGCACGAAAACGTTTTACACATGGGACATGCATGCTAGTGAATGGAAGGAGGTTGAGAAACCTGTTTATTTTGTCAACGGCAAAGAACTGCTTCTTGTTCCTAAAAATATTGTTAGAAAGAACTATTTGTTTGGAGTTAGTCAGTATTTTACAAGAATTATTTTGGAGAGAATGATTGACGAAGGTGGTTATCGAGATGCTGACGGAAAGGCAATACCTAAGAAAGAGATTGTAAAATCCAAAAGATATTCTAGTGAACATTGGCAATACGATGAGGCAATCAAGTATACGGTAGAGAACAATGACGCTTTAGATGAGTATCATCGTAAACTGCCGGGATTTTATCTGGAACACGGGAAACCTATGGCAGATGAGGAACTTGACTTTGTAATTTATGGATATGTAGTTGCTAAGAGTGCATAGCTAAAAGCGTGGCACTGTAGGCTTTTTGACCTACAGTGCCACAGAAACAGGAGGAATAATAAATGAAAGAAAAGCAAACTTTTGCAGAGAAACATCCCAAAATGAACTTTTTAATTGGATTACTGTTATTGATAGGAATGGTGATAGTTGCTGTATTACTTGTTAAATGGATTTTTGGCGTAGTAGGAAGTTGGATTGTAAGTGTAGTTGATTTTGTGGAAAATTTCGTAAACACATCCGATCAAGTTATTGTGGTAGCTATGATAACAGGAGCTGTTTCCATCACCGGTGTAGTCATCAGTTCAATTGTAGCCAAGGTGGTTGAATATAAATACAATGTAAAAAAGTACTTATACGATAAGCGTGAAGAACCATATAAGCAGTTTGTAGAAATGATTTATAAAATAATGGAAGACTCCAAAAAGAAGGATGGAGAGAAGATGACAGAGGAAGAAATGACTAAAATGGTTTCGGAATTTTCCAAAGGTCTTACTTTGTGGGGGTCAAACAGAGTTGTGAAAAAATGGCTAAAGTATAGAAAATCATCGATAAAAGGTGATAAAAATATCTTGTGGGAAATGGAAGATATAATTTATGAAATAAGGAAGGATGTAGGTCTTGGAAGAAA
>JAZSDK010000018.1:0-2461 GCA_045531155.1 Faecalimonas sp.
AAAAAATAAAAATCGCTGAAAATCAGCGATTTAATAATTGTAATTGTGGAGCTGGAGGGAGTCGAACGGAAACTTTTATAAAATGTCATAGAATATTAAATTGCAGATTATTAGTGATTTATAAAAATGGGTGTAAATCTAAATATCTCTTAATATCGTTGCATATCTTAATAATTGGGTGTAATTTTGGGTGTGAATTAAAAATACACCCAGTTATGAATATAAAGAGAAATATTACTTTTGCTTTGGAAAGCCGCAAGAAGAATGGGGTTTTGATTATTGAGAATGTACCAATCCGTATGCGTGTGGTTTTTGACTCTCATAGAATAGAGTTTACAACTGGTTATCGTATTGATGTGGCAAAATGGGATGCGAAAGCACAACGGGTAAAAAATGGTTGTACTAACAAATTGAAACAATCTGCGTCTGACATAAATGCTGACCTTCTTAAGCAGTACACTGAAATACAGAATATTTTTAAGGAATTTGAAGTGCAGAATGTAATGCCTACTACTGAGCAAGTAAAGGATGCTTTTATGTTAAGTACTAAGGTAAAAGATGGTGCAGAGCTGGATAAAATAAAAGAACCAAGTATAAAATTCATGAAAGCTTATGATGAATTCGTGTCGGAAGGTAGCATACAAAACGCTTGGTCTGATTCGACCATGAAAAAGTTTGCAACAGCTAAGAAACATTTAAATGCTTTTGATCCGGATACCAATTTCGATGTTTGGACAGATAAGCATTTTAATGAATACATAGATTACTTGCGTACTCAAAAGGATATGCGTAATTCATCCATTGTAAAGCAAATAAAGTTTTTGAAATGGTTTTTGCGTTGGGCTTCTCGAAAAGGGTATAATCAAAATATGGCTTTTGATAAGTTCATGCCTAAACTTAAAAGTGTATCCAAGAAGGTAATATTTCTAACGACAGAAGAAATTAATCGTATTCGCATACTTCAAATACCGGAAAGTAAACAATATTTGGAAAGGGTAAGAGATGTGTTGCTATTCTGTTGTTTTACAGGATTAAGACATTCGGATGTATATAATTTGAAGCGTAGCGATATAAAGGAAAATCATATAGAAGTGACAACAATAAAGACTTCAGATAGCCTAATCATAGAACTGAATAACCATAGTAGGGCTATTTTAACAAAGTATAAAGATATACCTTTCCCGAAAGACAAGGCTTTGCCTGTAATTAGTAATCAACGGATGAATGAATACATTAAAGAATTAGGGCAAATGGCTGAAATTAATGAGCCAATTCGAGAAACTTATTATAAAGGAAGTGAACGTATTGATGAAGTTATGCCAAAATATGAATTTTTAGGAACTCACACAGGGCGAAAAACATTCATTTGTAATGCTCTTGCTTTGGGTATCCCTGTACAAGTAGTAATGAAATGGACTGGTCATAGTGATTATAAGTCAATGAAGCCCTATATTGATGTCGCTGATGATATAAAAGCAAATGCTATGAGTAAATTTAATCTGTTATGATATTTTCTGATTATCTTTGTAAGTCAATTAACGAATAGAATTATGGACAGAAAAGACCTCCCTATAGAACGAAAGGACTTTGAAGCTCTTGTACATGCCATCGGTTTTGAGATAGAACATGCACAGGTGAAGCTGGTTGTTGCAGCCAATACACAAATGTTGTTCCATTATTGGAAACTCGGCACTTTCATCAGATACCATCAGAACCGATTGGGCTGGGGAGGAAAGGTGATTTCTCAATTAGCACAGGCAATACGGATGAAATACCCCGAAAAGAAAGGATATTCATACCGCAACCTGTCATATATGTGTCAGTTTGCACGACTATATCCTATCGGTGTCTTACAGGTTCTAAAGGAATGTGATTCGGATTTGAAAGAGCCTACATTGGATAAAGCCCTTCATACAACGGACAAATTAAATGGTATTGAAATTATGCAAGAGCCTCTTGCACAAATTCAGGACTCCGAACAATCCGGTACAATTATGCAAGAACCTCTTGCACAAATTGAAGATTTAGACCAAGTAATATCCGCTAACCAAAACACGGACATGGACGAACTGGAGTCCCTTTTCCTCCATTCTCCATTATGCGGGACCAATTGGGCAAGTCATGTGATTCTGATGAACGCTTCACTTCCTTTGGGCATCAGATATTGGTACATGAAACAGGCTGTTGAAATGGGCTGGAGCAGTACAATTCTGAAAATGCAAATCGAAAGCAATCTGTTCAAACGTCAGATAGAAGCCCGTAAGGTCAGCAACTTTACAGCCATACTGCCTTCTCCACAGAGTGATCTGGCAAACTACCTGTTGAAAGACCCATATATCTTTGATATGGCTAGTGCAAAAGAAGCGGCTGATGAACGTGACATAGAACAGCTGCTTGTCGGACACATCACCAAATACCTGTTGGAAATGGGAAACGGATTTGCCTTTGTAGCCAAGCAGAA
>JAZSDK010000037.1:0-6665 GCA_045531155.1 Faecalimonas sp.
GGAAGAACGGTTGTGCAAAGAAATTAATGACTATGATGTTGGAAGATGCCAAAGCAGAAGGTGTGAGCATTATTGAATTAAAAGCAACCGAGGATGGATATTCACTTTATAAATCTGTTGGTTTTGAGGATGTTGTAGCCATTTTTTAGCATAATTAATTATACCATGAATTGCAGGTTCTTAGGAGCCTGCTTTTCTATTTTGGGGCACAAAAAGGGAGCTGGTGCTCCATAGATGATTACTCATCTATTTTGCAACAGCCCCTCTTTGTATGTTATGGTACATATATAAAAACTATAAAGATAAAGAGGGATTGTTATGTTGAATTTTTCAAACTTGAATGACATTGAATTTGAATATCTCTGTAAAGATGTTATGTCGAGAATGCTCGATGTAAAGTTACAGCGTTTTGCGGCAGGTCGAGATGGTGGGGTTGATTTGACCGACGATTCTTATGGGAAAAATGTTATTGTACAAGTAAAACATTATGTAAAAACGGATGTGGCAGGATTATTAACGTCTTTGAAAAAAGAAATTCCAAAGGTGCAAGGAAATATTATGTTTATGTACCTTACAGTCTGCTTTGTAAATTTGTATCAATTATAATTGAGATATAAACAGGAAAAATGATATAATAATTATGTAATATGCAAAAATGTTATAGTATGAAAGACTTAGAGAGACAGGGAGGTAATCATAATGGAAAAAGACAATTGCCCAATGTGTAATTATGCTAAGCGTTTTAATGTAATATGGGAAAATCGAGATTGTGTATTGGCATATGATAATTATGGAATTGATTATTCACATACGCTTTTATTTGCTAAAACACATTGTTTATGTTTTCAGGGAAATTATGATTTAATTGAAAAATATGTTAAGAAAATTGTTTCCTTGTATAAAATATTTTTTAATGAACCAGTAGTATTATATGAACATGGGAATATATTGGAAAACATTAGTGGAGAAATAAGTATTGATCATGCACATTTACATTTTTTAAGATGTAGTCATTTAGACAAATTTTTGGAATTTCCTGCAGATAAAAAAGATATTGTTGATTTTTCTACTTTTTATAGAAGCAACCCGAAATCCTCGTATCATATGTTATCATTTAATATGGTTGAGACAAATGTAATTTATGATAAATTAGAATCTCAACAGTTTCGTAAACACTTTGTTACAGAACAAAATGAGTGGGACTGGAAAGTATACGGGAATGAGATAATGAGTAGGAATTTATGTTTTGGTAAAGAGAAAAAAATATTTAAGGAGTATATGCAAATTGCATTGAAGGAGAAATAATGATGGAAATTGAAAAATATTATAGGATGCTAAATTTGCCTTCTGGTGATTTGAGAATCTCAATAACAAATGGATGCAATATGAAGTGTACATATTGTCACAATGAAGGGCAAACAATTAGGAAAGAAGTAAAATTTTTAAGTGTAGAAGATATAAAATATTTAGTTAATAATGCAAAGCCATATGGTTTGAAGAAAGTAAGATTAACAGGTGGAGAACCCTTAATTCATCCAGAAATTAATGAAATAGTAAGAATGTTGCATGATGAATTAGGCATTAGCAACATTGGTATTAATACTAATGGATTGGAAATAGAAAAATTATATGAATTATGTGAAACGGAATATTTAAAGCAAGTTGTAATTGGTTTAGATTATTTTGATAGTGAAATTTCAAAAGATTCTCCAATTGGGATTTCATCTTCAAAAATTCGTGATGGTATCTTGAAAATTCGGGATAGGGGAAGAAACATACAAATAGCTACTGTATATAATGGTAATTTTGAAGATATTTTTCGTTTAGTTGAATGGTGTTTGGAAAATCAGGTGCTATTGAAAGTTATAGAAAAATCAGATTATTGGACTACAGAATATGATCCAAGTACATTTGATGTTATTATATCAACTATTAGAAAGAGATATTTATTAAATATTGGTTTAACTGCTGATCTTAAGGAATACTATTTATTTAATGATAAATCGAAGATTCTTTTCTTTCAATCTCATTGTAACAGAAATGAATGTCAATTATGTAAAAATATGCACATGCGAATAACATGTTTTGGGGAAGCAAAAGCATGTATAAATAGAGCGGATACTACGTTTCCATTATTAAGTGGAGATTTTAATAAGAACTTTAAAAGAGCAATTGCAAATTTAGGAAATCCACCAGGGAATGAGGTGATATAAGTGGTTGTCATTGATAAAAATCCACCCATAAATATTGATTTAGACAGTATGAACGTTTTTTTTTCTATACAATATAGACATTATATTGAACAAACAGAAGATGAATATTATTACTGCTACAATCAAAACTTTATTGTCCCCATACGAGTACATAGAGAAAGAACGGAATGCATTATCACTTTTTTAAGTGAACCTTATAATATATATTGTGTTAATCCTAGAGAAGAGGTTGCGTTTTTAAATAATACTATTGCTTTATTATCTTGTAAGTTTGCGCCTGAAATAATTAGAATGCTTTCCTCCTGTATGTTTACATGTTATCCACAAACTACAGGATTGGAAATGGTTCCGTTAGGATGTTATGAAATGGATTTGTGTTCTAGTATAGAGGAGTTGTGGCGAGGGCTATCAAGATCATACAGGAATCAGATATTAAGGGCAAAACGTAATGGAGTATGCATTAAAGAATGTTCAAAAGATAATATTGATGATTATATATATTTGGAAAAAGAATCTGCTAAAAAAATGGATTGAGAATTCGTGGAAATAGCTATTATAGCAATGAATTACAATGTCTTTCTAATTGTTCGAAATTATATATGGCTTATTTGGGAAATGAACCACAATGTGGAATAATTCTTTTTTATAATAAAAATGGATGTTATTATCGACATGCTGTAATGTCTGTTGACATGACATTAGGTGCGATGAAATATCTTCAATGGTATATTTTTGAACAAATGAAAATACAAGAGGTTCAAAAGTTTTATTTTTATGGAGCAAGAATAAACTCATCTAGTAAAAAGCATCAAAATATTAATATTTATAAGGAGCGGTTTGGCGGGAAATTATATATATATTATCATTTTCGCATAATAAAATCGGATTTATGTGTTAATAAATTTATTGGAAACGATATAATTGATGAGGAAATATATAGATGGAAAAAAGCAGAAGATATTCATGAACTAGTAAGAAATCCATCTTGTTAAAATTTTGGAAACTCCTAAAATTTTATTTAAAGATAGTAGTGTTGTTATCAGAGTAAATGTTTTATTTTTACCAACATAAAAGAAGAAAAAATTGCACGATATAGATATTTAGAAGGGTATAATTTAGTAAGGATATATACTGAAAGAAACAGAGTTTTTCTATTTGTTATCCTATTTCTGCAAAGGTAAGGAACATTTGGAACTTCAAATGGATTGTCTGGATGATTGGTGTTATGAAAATGATATTTTCACATCGGTGTTGCCATGAATTGGTGCGAAAAAAATAGATGGTATTCATTATTTGATGGTTCAAAATTTGGTTGCATGCCAAAGGAATATTAATAGAACAGTTGATATTGATAAGAAGAAATATAAAAAAAATTCTAATTTGCCTTATTTTTCAGTTGTAATGAATAGTGGCTGGAAGATTTAAATTAATCCAGAGGATATTCTTGTGCCAGATCGTTATACTCATACATATCGATATGAGTATATACTAGAAAATGTAAAAGATGTACACGGAAACAGTAAAACAGTTGAGAAATCTTGAATAATTGTGGTAAAATGGAATTAATTAATTTTGAAAAATGAATTCAAGGAATACAAAAGTGTAAAAGTGAAATAATACTTTATAATATGCAGTTGACACAGTCTGTTAATTGTCATATTATAATTATAGAGAGGTCTCCATTAACCTTATGGTCTCGAACCATAGAAGAGATGAACATTAAAGAAGGTCTCCATTAACCTTCGGTAATCAATCCGTAAAGAGATGAACATTAACGAGTGGGAAGCTTAGTCTTCCCACATTTTTTAACTCAAAATACAAAGGAGCAGTATTATGTTTACACTGGAGGGGAAGTTGACATTTATCAACATTGACCAGAGCTACCTCAAAAAGCTGCATGATGCATGCTCAGAGGTATATTACAAGCCAAGCGGATATGATAATAAGCCGTACATAGGAATTTTGATAAATAAAAATGACAGAAAATATGTAATTCCATTATCTTCAGCCAAGGAAAAGCATAAAACATGGAAAAATGTCGATAAAGAATGCTACTTGGTTTATGAAATGGCGAAGAAGTCTAGTATGGGACAAGGAGATATTTGGGTGGTAGCAGAAGATGATGACGTAAAGCATATTCTTTCTGTTATGGATATTAAGAAAATGATTCCGATTGTGGATGGTGTTTACAGTAGAGTAAATATTAATCCTGAGGATGCAGATACCGATGATGTCAAAAAATATAAGGACTTGCTGAATAAGGAATATTCCTTTTGCTTGAAGGTAATTGATGAAGTTATCGGAAAAGCCAACAAGTTGTACGACAAGCAGATGGCAACCGGAAAAGTGGTTAAGTTCTGTTGTGATTTTAAGGCATTAGAAGAAGTGGCAGATAAATAGTAGCGGATGGCTCGCATGAGCCATCCGTTTACAACTATATGAGAGCAGAGATTAAAATACCTCCAAACTATCCTCCGTATCCACCCATGCCTGCATCTCACCATCGAGAGCCAGCCGGGCATATTCCAGCGGATTATCAATCGCCAGAGCATTCAGACACCTCTGGGAATTAGGTGTGGTCCGTAACCCGGATTCAGCCTGATTGCAATCAATCCGGAGGATGTAGCCATTATAGTGGTTAATGTCGATGCTGTTGTGCTTCTGGTTATATTCTGCGTGTATCAATTTCATTGTTATCAGTCCTTTCATTTGAATTGGAGGTAAAAAGCCCATGGGCTTATTTTGGACTTGAAAAACTTTCGAAATAGATGTAATAATCACAAAATGTACCATTATATAAAATAAAACATCACTAAAAATATTCAAAACAATACAAGTTGTGATATCAACAGTTGTGTTGCTACTATCATCGAATAATTTTAACTGATTTGTTAAACTAGTTAAAATAAAAGGGAACTAAATAATCAAGTCGCAATCTTATAGAGATATAGGATTGCGGCTTTTTTATATGAAAAAGAGATCTAAATAGTTGATAATATTGACGTAGAGTGTTGCAAGAGCAAGAAGAATAGGAGGTGCGAGAGACTGATTAAAATAGAAGGGAAATAACAAAAAAATAAAGTGGTGAAGCTTTTTTAGTAAGATATGGATTTTTATATGTTTGCTGTTTAAAACAGATGTTATAATGAATAGAAAGGTGCATATAAAAAATGTTTGTATTGGTAATAACGGAGGAAGCAAATGAAAGTCGGAGTAATCGGTTATGGAAGTATGGGCAGAATGCTTTTAGAGAAGCTGTCCTCAAATAGAGACTTGATTGACGGAAAACTATATGTGGCTAATAGAAGTTACGAAAAGATATCTGATTTGGCTGAAATGTATCATTTGTGTCAAAATAATCAAGAGATTGCAGCATCGGTTGATATCTTGTTTATTTGTGTCCGACCTGTTGATATGAAAAACGTATTGGAAGAAATCAAAAAAAGTTTAAAGCAAGAGCAGATTATTGTATCGCTCAACGGAAGTATTACTTTTGAACAGATTGAAAGTGTTTGTAAGAATAAAATAGTAAAAGCTATTCCAAGCGTGATGGCTGAAATAAATAGGTCGCAAACATTGATGTGTTGTAATTCTATGGTAAAAGAGCAGGACAAAGCAATTATAAAAGAATTACTATCTTGTATAGGGTCTGTAATAGAATTGCCTGAGTCAGAGATGGGGATGGGTTCTGAACTCGTTAGTTGTATGCCGGGATTCATAGCAGCCATATTTAATGAAATATGCACATCGGCTCAAAAACATACAAGAATTGAATCAGATGAAGTTGTTCAAATGGTATTAAATACAATGATTGGAACAGGGCAGTTGATGATTGAAAATAATTATTCATATCAGGATGTTATTTCTAGAGTGGCAACAAAAGGTGGAATTACAGAAGAAGGTGTAAAGGTAATACAAGAAGCATTTCCACAAGTTTCCAATGCTATTTTTGATAAAACATTAGAGAAAAGAAGACAAACTACTTTAAATGCACAGAAAGCATTTAAGGAATAATGGTTCGCTTATGCATATAACTATATTGTGAATTATAGGAGGTTGAGTATGAAAATAGAAAAAGCAACTATAGAAGATATAGATGCGTTGACTGAATTAAGAATTGCATATTTACAAGAGGATTTAGGTGCTATTTCAGACAAAGACTTAGAGTTGATGCAAGCAACTTTACCAAGTTATTATGAAAAATACCTAAATAAAGATTTGATGGTTTATGTTGCAAGGGACGAGATGGATATTGTTTCATGTGCATTTTTGTTGATAGTGGAAAAGCCTATGAGTCCGTCATTTATTACCGGGAAGACAGGAACTGTTTTAAATGTTTATACGAAGCCGGAGTATAGGAAGAACGGTTGTGCAAAGAAATTAATGACTATGATGTTGGAAGATGCCAAAGCAGAAGGTGTGAGCATTATTGAATTAAAAGCAACCGAGGAT
>JAZSDK010000101.1:0-6476 GCA_045531155.1 Faecalimonas sp.
ACATTCACGAATAATTCCTGAAGCAGCAACATCACGTGTTTCCAATGGATGCATAAACACTTCACCATCAACGTTTACGAACATAGCACCCATAGAACGAACTTTTTCAGTTACAAGAGCACCGTAAATTTGTGATGGGAACGCAACACCTGTTGGGTGATACTGAAGTGTATCTTGGTATAATAATGGTGCACCTGCACGGTATGCAAGGACAAGACCGTCAGCTGTTGCACCATAGTGGTTAGATGTTGGGAAACCTTGATAGTGCATACGTCCTGCACCACCTGTTGCAATGATAACTGTTTTCGCTCTTGCAATCAGGATTTCATTTGTTTCCATGTTCATAAGAACAGCACCTGCCGCTTTACCTTCTGTATCTTTGATAATTTCGATAGCTGCTGTAAAGTCAACAACCGGAATTTTTCTGTTGAATACTTCATCACGAAGGGTTCTCATGATTTCCGCACCTGAGTAGTCAGCTGCAGCATGCATTCTCTTACGAGATGTTCCACCACCGTGAGTTGTAACCATTCTTCCGTCTTCGTCTTTATCAAATAATACACCTAACTTATCAAGCCAGTTGATTGCAATTGGACCATCACAAACAAGCTTTTCAACAAGTTCTGGTACGTTCGCAAAGTGTCCTCCACCCATTACATCTAAGTAATGTTGAGCTGGTGAGTCATTTTCTTTGTCAGCAGCCTGGATACCGCCTTCTGCCATCATAGTATTAGCATCACCAATACGAAGCTTTGTAACGATCATTACGTTAGCGCCTGCTTCATTTGCTTCGATAGCTGCTGATGAACCTGCACCGCCACCACCGATAACTAATACGTCTACATCATAGTCTGGATTAGAAAGGTCTAAATCCATTCCTTTGATTCTGCTTTCGCCCTGAAGAATTTCTACTAATTCCTTTGGTGCTTTTTGTCCTGCGTTAGGACCAACTTTGATTTCCTCAAAACTGTCAAGGTTATAATCTGGATGGAAAGCCTGAAGGAGAGCTGTTTTTTCGTCAGCTGTCATACGTCTTGGTTCAAAACCGATACGAGCTGCTCTACCTGCTTCAACCTTTTTAATGGATTCCATCATCTCGGCTGTATATGGTAAACTCATGTCTTTCTCCTCCTTATTTCTCAATCTCTCTTGTGTTATAGAGTTCTTTTAATTCTTCGATTGGTTTTTGCATAATAGCTTCCATCATTGCCTTGCAATCACCTTTTTCGATTTCTTCTACTCTTGCTGTTAAATGTTTTGCTTCCGGTTTGATGTATTTTCCTGTTAATCTTCTAGCAAGAAGAGCAACTTGTGGATGAGAAATACCAGCCGGACAACGTGAAGAACATACACCACACATTACACAGTCAAATGAAAGCTCTGCACATTTTTCAAACTCTCCTCTTTGTGCGTGTGCAATGTATTGCATAACGCTAAGGTCTTGTGTACAAGCCTTTGTACAAGCGTTACATCCAACACATGCGTAGATTTCCGGATATAATTGCATCATAACCTGTTGTGTAGGTTTGATTTCTGTAATATCGTAAACCTTCTTTTCTAATGGGAAGAATGGTAATGTTGCTACACACATATCGTTTTCTACTTTTGTAGAACATGCGAGACATCCGTTTAATTCATTTTTCCCTTTGATTCTGTAGATTGTAGCACAAGCACCGCAGAAACCATTTCTGCAACCACAGCCACGAACTAATTGGTAACCAGCATATTCGAAAGCTTCCATAATTGTTAAGTTTGATGGAACTTCATACTTTTTACCGTACAAATATACGTTAATCATATCTGCCATTTTTAATCATTCCTTTCTTAAGTAATCCTAGTACTCAGGTGGTAATTCACCAATTTCATCGTAGCGGAATACCGGACCATCTTTACATACGTATTTTGAACCGATATTACAACGTCCACATTTACCGATACCACACTTCATACGAAGTTCAAATGTTGTGTAAATCTGCTCATCTGTGAAGCCTAATTCTTTTAATCCTGCTAATACGAACTTAATCATAATCGGAGGACCACAGATTAAAGCAACTTTATTTGTGTCAAGATTTAATTCTTTTACATAGGCTGGTACGAATCCTACGTGTCCATCCCATCCTTCTTGTGGACGGTCAATTGTAAGATGTACATTAATGCCTTCTGTTTTCATCCAAACTTCCTGGATTTCTTTTAATTGAACCAAATCGTCTGCAGAACGGGAACCGTAAACGATATCTACTGTTCCGTAATTTTCGCGGTTATCAATTACATAGTTGATAACTGAACGAAGTGGTGCAAGACCGATACCACCGGCGATAAATAAAAGGTTTTTCCCTTTCAATTCAGTTTCCACCGGGAAATGATTTCCGTATGGTCCACGAACTGTGATTTCTGAGCCTACTTCCAAGCTGTGAAGATAATCTGTAAGCTCTCCACATTTCTTAATACTAAATTCTTGATATTCCTTGTTTGTTGGTGAAGATGTAATAGAAAACATTGCTTCACTCACACCAGGAGCACAAACCATTGCGCACTGTCCCGGCATATGTTCAAATAATTTTCCACCTTCCGGAGCATTTACACGAAATGTTTTAACATCCGGTGTTTCCTGACGGATATCTGTAATGATACCTACCTTCGGAATTAATGTGTCCAAGGTGTATCCATCATGACAATGACATTCGCACATTAGTTTTCACCTCCCTGATTTTCAAAAGCCTTAATTACTTTTACGATATTAAGTGCTGATGGACATTTTTCAATACAACGTCCACAACCTACACATGAATACATGCCATCGTTGTTTGCTGGGAAGTAAACAAGTTTGTGCATGAATCTTTGACGGAAACGTTGCATCTGGCTGGTACGGTTGTTTCCATGAGCCATCATTGTGAAATCAGAGTACATACAAGAATCCCAACAACGATAACGTTTTACGCCGTGCCCCGTATCATAGTCTTTGATATCATAGCATTGGCAGGTTGGGCATACAAATGTACATGTTCCACAAGCCAAACATGGTTTGTAAAGTTCTTCCCATACAGGTGAGTTGAATTTGTCTAAGAGAACGTCACCGTTCCATCCCTCTAAGGAAATGTTGGAATATGGAAGTTTTTCTACGATTGCACGAATCGCTTCCTTTTCTGCTTCCACTTTCGCGGCGTCTCCATCTACAAGAAGTCCTGCTACTTTTTCTGTAAGCGCCTCACCTTTTTCAGTAAGGGCTTTCCAGTACATTTCTCCATTAATCATCCATGTAGCAACGTCAGCTACAGGTTCTGCACAATCTACACCAAACACCTTACAGAAACATGTTTCTTCCGGTTCGTGACAAGCCATGGCAACGATAGTTCCGTGTGCGCGTCTTGCCGCGTAGAATGTGTCCACAGGGTCAACTAAAAATACTTTATCAAGTACTTCTACACCCTTCACATCACAAGCCTTCATACCAAATACAACGAAGTCTTGGTCTTTTAAGCTTTCAGGCTCGATTTTGATTTTCTTATCTTCTTTTCTAACTGTATATAAGTTTTCGCTTTGTGGGAAGAATGCATCTTTTGGAGATTTTACACTCTTAAGTGTATCTAGATCTACATTTGCACCCTCTGTCCATGCTGCGAAATTTACCTGGCCATTATTGTTCACAGGTACATATAATTCTTGCTCTCCGGCAATCGCTTGGAATAATGCCGAAAGATTTTCTTTTGCTATCTTATACATCACATTATCCCCTTTCTGCTACGATGCTTGGTTCCACATCATCAAATGTATAGTTTGTAAGTGGTCCTCTTGGTTCTGAGTCAGCACCTGCCTGATATTCACCATAGAACTCATTGATGTCCTTGATGTATTTACGGTTAAACAAGTGAAGTCTGATTCCTTGCGGACATACTCTGCTACACTCTCCACAGTCTGTACATCTTCCTGCTACGTGGAATGCACGGATTACATGAAACATTTTTTCTTCAAATGAATCAACATTTGCCTTTTGTGCACTGTCAAATTTGTTGCTGTCAAATACACATTTGCGGCAGCTGCAAGCCGGACATACGTTACGGCATGCATTACACCGGATACATTTGCTTAATTCTTCTTGGAAGAAGGCAAATTTCTCTTCCGGAGACATTGCTTCAATCATCTCAACCTCTGCAAATCTCTCTGCATCCTTTGTATCACGTGATTCACCGATAATTTCATCATAAATCATATGGTCTTTTCCTTTACATACGTGGCACCTTTCGAGCATTACATCACCGTATGCACAAGATTTTTCACCATAAATAGTTTGGAATGTAAGTGTATCGCATGCATCTGTCATCTCTGCACCAGACACGCTTTCAATACCCTTGATTCCTAATTTTTTTGCTTTTTCGATATCTAATTTACCTTTACATCCAACACCTACGATATAAGCTTTTTCTCTATCTACACGGTGTTCTTTGATTAATTGGTTAAAGCTGTATGTGTCACATGGTTTTAAACAAACCATAGTTTTGCCTTCTAACTTAGAAGCTTCAATCATGTATTTGCTAAGGTTAGCACCACAGAATCCGTTATAAACGAAATCTTTTAACTCTTCAGCAGTATTGAAGTAAGCTGGTTCCGGATTGTAAGCTAAGTCGCCTTTTTTCCAGCCAAGAACACGTGCTACTTCGCCACTTTCAAGAAGCTCTTTTGCACGATTTGCTAATTCTTGCATCTCAAATCCCCCAATCTTACGTTCTTACCAAGAGAGTGAATTTTTTCTACAAACTCATTCATAGTTTGAGAGAATTTCACACCTTCTGCTGCTGATACCCATTCTACACGTGTACGTCCATTTTCTACACCGATATAATCCAGCATAGAGAATAAAAGTGTCATACGTCTTCTTGCGTAGTAGTTACCACTTGTATAGTGGCAGTCACCTGGATGACATCCACACATGATAACTCCGTCAGCACCCTTTTCAAATGCTCTTAAGATGAACATTGGGTTTACACGACATGAACATGGTACACGGATGATTTTAACATCTGCAGGGTATGCCAAACGGCTGCTTCCTGCAAGGTCAGCGCCCGCATAACTACACCAGTTACAGCAGAACGCTACAATTTTCGGTCTGAATTCGTTGTTGTTTTCTATCGACATATTGCATCTACCTCCGCTATAATCTGTCTATTTGAGAATCCTTGTAAGTCCATAGCACCTGATGGACATACTACTGTACAAGCACCACAACCTTGGCAAAGTGCGTTGTTAACAACTGCAACTCTTCGAGTTTCACGGATACCATGGTCATTTACTTCCTTGTTCTCATATGAGATTGCTCCGTATGGACAAACATTTGCACAATGCGAACATCCGTTACACAATAACTCATCTGATTTTGCTGTACATGGGTTTGTAAGCAATTTATCTTTTGCTAATAAACCAACTGCTTTAATCGCTGCAGCACCTGCCTGCGCTACTGTTTCAGGGATATCTTTTGGTCCCTGGCAAACACCTGATAAAAATACACCTGCTGTTGGTGATTCTACCGGACGAAGTTTTGCATGTGATTCTGTTAAGAAGTTGTTTGTATCGATACTTGCTGTAAGCATAGTAGCGATTTTACGAACATCCGGATTTGGTTCAATTGCTGTTGCAAGAACAACCATATCTGCTTCTTTCATAATCTGCTTATTATCTAAAAGGTCCACACCTTGTACAAGGAGTTTTCCGTTTGGTTGTGGAATTACTTTTCCAACTTGACCTTTTACATAGTTTACACCGTAATCTTCTACTGCTCTTCTATAGAATTCATCGAAGTTCTTACCTGGTGTACGAACGTCAATATAGAATACGGTTACGTTTACATCCGGATATTTATCACGGATTAACATTGCATGTTTTGCTGTGTACATACAACAGATTTTGGAACAGTAGCTCTTTCCTCTGCCATCTGCACAACGGCTGCCTACGCATTGAATGAATACCATTTCCTTTGGATGCTTTCCGTCAGAAAGACGTTCCAGGTGTCCTTTTGTAGGACCAGCAGCATTCATAACACGTTCCAATTCAAGAGATGTAATAACATCCTTGCTTTGGTTGTATGCATATTCATCATAGTTATCAAGCTTGATTGTATCGAAACCTGTTGCAACTACGATTGCACCGTATTTCTGTGTTAAAATTTCATCCTTTTGTTCGTAGTCAATCGCACCAGCCTGACATACTTTTGAACAGATACCACATTTTCCGGTTTTCATCTTGATACAAGCATCTGTATCGATAACCGGTACGTTTGGAATTGCCTGTGCAAATGGTGTGTAGATTGCGCTTCTTGTATTTAATCCACGGTTGAATTCACTTAATGATTTCTTTGATGGACATTTTTCTTGACAAACGCCACAACCTGTACATTTATTTGCATCTACATATCTTGCTTTCTTACGGATATCAACTGTGAAATCACCAACGAAACCAGATACTTTTTCTACTTCACTATATGTATA
>JAZSDK010000143.1:0-2886 GCA_045531155.1 Faecalimonas sp.
CCTTGACCTTTCTTGGAATACTGTTTAATATAATAAACTAGAAGCCAAAAAATTGGAGGAAAATTATGAAACGTATTATCTTAACCGGCGGTGGTACCGCAGGTCATGTTACACCAAATATTGCTCTACTGCCAAGTCTAAAGGAACTCGGATATGATATACATTATATCGGTTCTTATAACGGCATCGAGAAGGAACTAATTGAACAATTCGACATTCCTTACCACGGGATTTCATCCGGAAAACTGCGTCGCTATTTCAGTATGCAGAACTTTACTGATCCATTCCGCGTATTGAAAGGCTTTGGCGAAGCAAAGAAAATTATTAAATCTTTAAAACCAGATGTTATCTTTTCTAAAGGAGGATTTGTATCCGTTCCTGTTGTTGTGGCCGGAAAGCAATGTCATGTCCCTACCATTATTCATGAGTCTGATATGACTCCGGGACTTGCGAACAAATTATCCATTCCATCTGCATCCAAAGTATGCTGTAATTTCCCAGAAACTTTGGAACACCTGCCAAAAGACAAGGCGGTGCTTACAGGTTCTCCAATCCGTCAGGAATTACTGACCGGCAATCCGGAAGCAGCATTAAAATTCTGCGGTTTAACCTCAAGCAAACCTGTGATATTAATTGTTGGCGGAAGCCTTGGCTCTGTTGTTGTGAATAACGCAGTACGTGCCATTCTTCCGGAGCTTTTGAAAGACTTCCATATTATTCACCTTTGCGGCAAGGGAAAAGCAGATGACTCCCTAAAAGACCTCGAAGGTTATGTTCAATTTGAATATATTAAGGAAGAGTTGAAGGATTTATTTGCTCTGTCGGATATTGTAATCTCCAGAGCCGGTGCCAATGCAATCTGCGAAATCCTGGCACTGCATAAACCGAATCTTCTCATTCCACTGTCTGCCAAGGCAAGCCGTGGCGACCAAATTTTAAATGCACGCTCCTTTGAGCGTCAAGGTTTTAGTATCGTGTTAGAAG
The DNA here is from genome assembly GCA_045531155.1 of Faecalimonas sp. GTDB lineage: Bacteria > Bacillota > Clostridia > Lachnospirales > Lachnospiraceae > Faecalimonas. The sequence goes on from JAZSDK010000143.1 coordinate 985, forward strand.
AGGAAGAATTAAACAATACATCCCTTCTAAGCGCCATTCAAAAACTTTATCAAGAGAAAGATGCTTACATAGAAGCCATGAAACAATCGTCTCAGCAGGATTCTATCAGTACCATATTGGGACTGATTACGGAAGCATCAAAATGACGGCATATTAAGGAGTTTGCTCAATGACGAGCAGGCTCTTTTTTTCTGCCCATAGCCTCATCATACTGGTCTTGGAAATTCTGACGTATCCATTGCTTCGCACGGTATAACCTGCTTGAGATAACATCCTTGGCCACACCTTCTTCTCTGGCAACATCCTCTTGCGGAATCTCCAAATAATAAACTAGAAAAATAACTTCGTACCAGCGGTGATTCTTGATATACAAAGCATCCATAATATCAGATGCCAGCCTCCAAGCAATCTCTTTTTCTTCCTTACGGATAATAATCTCTTCCAGACTCTCAATCATGAGTTCTTCATAATAGTCCTCAATGTTGCCCTCTTTGGCAATCTTATTGTCACGAGTCCAGTTATAGGTCATATTTCGAATCGTACGTCCCAAATAAGCACGTACGGTCTCTAAATTTACTTCTTCTATATGAAGATATAAATTGTAAAATGCTTTCTGCGTAATCTCAGCCGCAGCTTGTTCGTGAAGCGTATAATACAACGCAACCTTGTACATATCATGTAAGTTCTCACGATAAATTCTTTCGAACACTACATTTTTCTCTTTCTGGTCCACTTCTATTCCTCATTCATTCCTGACAGAATCTCTGCCTTTACTTCTTCTGTTAATTTTCCTTGGTTCCACCCAATATTCACATTGTCATCTTTATAGCGTGGAATCAAATGTATGTGAAAATGAAATACTGTCTGACCTGCTACTTCCCCATTGTTCTGAACTACATTGTAGCCATCACATCCGAGAATGTCCGTCATCTTAGTAATCACCTTCTTAGCAACAATCAAAGCCTTTGCAGCCAATTCATCTGAAAGCTCATATAGATTTGCATAATGCTCTTTCGGAAGAATTAAGGCATGGCCTTTTGATGCCGGCTCAATGTCAAGAATAACTCTGAAATCATTGTCTTCGTAAATCGTTGCGGAAGGAATATCCCCTGCTGCAATTTTGCAAAAAATACAATTGTCCTGTCTCATTTGTTTTCCCTACCTTTTCCTTATATTACTGGTCGACTTTTGTCGAACAAATATATTTGAATCAAGCGTTCCCGAATGCTACACTTTATCTGAAAATATAGCACACAAAGGAGTAAACCTATGGAACATCTACTTAACAAATTTGCACACGAACTTAGAAATCCGCTTACTACTTTATATAGTACCGTTCAATTAATCGAATTTCAACATCCAGAAGTGAAAAACTTTAAATATTGGTCAAATCTAAACAGCGATATCGAATATATGGAGCAACTTGTAGCACAATTTTCCGATTTTGCAAAATCAGAGAAGCTGGAAAAGAGTTCATTTTCACTCCTTGCCCTGTTGGAGCAAGTGTCTCTATCCTTTGCATCCCTCATCGCACAATCGGATGTAGACTTTACTTGCAAGATTGATCCTTCTATTCATCAGATTATCGGAGATAAAACCAAATTACAAGAAGTATTTTTAAATCTTTTGAAAAATGCTTATGATGCAGCCCTGCCAAATCACACCATCCGTATGGAAGCCACTCTGAAAGACGAAAATGTTGTTATTCAGATTCGTGATACTGGCTGCGGAATCTCTTCGGAGCATCTTGCTACCATCTTTCAACCTTTTGTTACATATAAAAAAGATGGTACCGGACTGGGCTTAAGCATTTGCGAGCAGATTGTAAAGGCACACGGTGGTAGAATCTCCGTGGAATCTACATTAGGTAAAGGAACCTGCTTCACGGTAATATTATAGGAA
>JAZSDK010000049.1:0-14473 GCA_045531155.1 Faecalimonas sp.
TATTCTCTTCCTGAACTTCTTTTATTTTATGCTGATATTCAGCAATCTTCGTCCTTGCATCTCTCCAATCTGAAATACTTTCAAGCAGTGCAACCGCCTCTTCTATGTCAGAAACTGAATTTGCATTATATTTAATTAAGGCATTATTATATATATCATCCTTACGTTGTTTTTCTTGCTCTTCCTTGATCTCCTCAATTTTACGTTGGCACTCTATAATTAACTCCTGCGAATCTTTCCAGTCAGGGATAAACTGAAATTGATGGATAGCTTCCTCATAGTTCCCTAAAATATCGCCTACCATTCGAGTCTTTGCGTATAAATATATATCGTCTTTACGAGCGACTTCCGCTTGCTCTAAGCACCGTCTGAAAAGTTCCACAGAATCTTTATATTCTCCAATAGAATGAAATTCTTCTGCAGCTTCTTTATACTGCCTTTCTTTCATTGCGGATTGCATTTTATCTACAGCACTTGTATAAATTCCCTCTAAACGTGCATTTTCATTACGTTCTTTTATGTAGTCGTTATCCTCTTTTAACACGGAGGCCAAAGTTGCATCTGCAAAACGCAGTACTTTTTGATAATTATTTTTATCATCAAATGGTTGCGCACAATCTTTTAAAGCCTCCTGCCTTTTCACTTTTAACTCTACCATTAACTTTCCAAGATAAGCACTGGCGTTTTCTGGTTCAAGGTCAAGTACCTTCTCACAATATTCCTCCGCATTTTCCCAATCACCATCTTCAAGAAAGAGATAAGCACGTCTCAAAAGCGCGCTTGTGTTGGCGTTTCCACTTGTAACAACTGGTGTTTTAACAACTGTATTGGTTGTATCCACTTGCACAATCTTCTTAATCCCTCGAACCAAATCCTGCATGAATCCAAGTTTTGCCATATCCTGTGCCTGAAGATGCGAAAACTCTTCCGGCAAATCGTATGGGTCCATATCACGATACGCTGGAATCAGCATTTTGTTTTCACCTTTCTTAATCAGTGCCAGATATCTAGACCATTCGTTTTTCACCCACACAGCATTGAAATGTTCCGGTTTTGTCCCAAGCACAACCATCACTTTTGCGGAATTAAGTGCTGCGAATATGTATGGTTCATATTCCTGTCCAAGTCTATCTTCAAGAGTTATCTTTGCAAAGAATACTCTGAATCCTTCTTCAACAAGTTCATAGTAAAGTTCCTGCGCAAGAACACTATCCTGTGTTCGTCCTCCACTTTTATCTGTTTCCTTATAGCAGATAAATACGTCAAACGGTTCTTCCTTTTGAGAAATTGCAAGAATGCCCTTCTGAATCTCATTGATGGTATTTGCTTCGCGTTTATAGATTTCTCTCTGATAACTGTCCGCGTACTGTAAAGCAGATTTATAATCTTCATCATCAAAGATTGAAGTTAACTGCGTTCTATTTACCGTTGGAATTCTCTTATGTGTAGTTGGGTCTTCCACATACTCAATCCCGTAACGACAAAGCACAATAGACCAGTAACTTTCGGCATCTGTTCTATCTTCGTTTAATATTTGCTCATAAATGCCCATCGCTTTATCAAATTCGTCGTTACGGCGGAAATGATTTGCTCTGTCATATAGATTGGACTTACGTTCATTGTCCAATTTAGGCAATGTCTGCTTTGTTCCACAGTATTCACAGACGCCTACTGTTTCGTTATTATTAACTTCAAGTGTGCCACCGCACATTTTGCATTTAAAAATTGACATGTCTTTCCCTCGCTATTCAAACAAATTCCAGCCTTCAACAGCACACTCATCCAAGCTATTATTACCTGCAGCAACCACCGTTCCATCAGATTTTAATCCCACTGTATGACTACCTCCTGCTGATATAGATACGATATCCCTCCACTTTGAAACAGAACATTGTCTATCGTTATTTGCACCAACAGCAACCACTGTTCCATCGGATTTTAACCCTACTGTGTGAGATTCCCCTGCTGATATGTATATGATATCTCTCCAGTCTGAAACTTCACACTGTCCATTGCTATTTGAACCAATAGCAACCACCGTTCCATCGGATTTTAACCCTACTGTGTGAGATTCCCCTGCTGATATGTATACGATATCTCTCCAGTCTGAAACTTCACACTGTCCATTGCTATTTGAACCAACAGCAACCACTGTTCCATCCGACTTCAAGCCTACTGTATGATCACCTCCAGCTGATATGGATAGAACATCCGGCCAGTCCCAAACATTACACTGTCCTGAGTTATTTTGACCAACGTCAACAACTCTTCCATTTGACTCCAATCCTATTGTATGATGATTTCCAGCTGATACGGATACAATATTCACCCAGTGCGAAACATTACACTGTCTAGAGCGATTATTACCAGTGGCAACAACTGTTCCATCCGATTTTATCCCTACAAAGTGACCCATTCCAGCTGATATGGATATGATGTCCTTCCATTCTGAAACATACCTCTCCTCTTTGCTAAGAAAACCAGTGGCAACAACTGTTCCATCCGATTTTAATCCTACTGTACTCCCATTTCCTGCTGAAATATATCCCTCAAATTTTCCTATATGCTCTTTTACAAGTTGTTCTGAATCTTTATAATCGGTAATAGTCATAAGGTATGACATTGCTCGATTATATTTTCCTACATTTAACATTTCTAATGCCATCGCATATTTATGTGGACTCGCAAGAGCACGACTATCTTTATAATCCCATATTTCATCAAACAAAGTGACTGCTTCTTCATATTTCTCCTGATTTAATAATGCAACTGCTTTTTTGTATTTGTTTGAAGGCATAATCACCTCAATTAAAACAATGATACAAGCCACAATAACTACGGTTCCTAATAAAGAGAAAATTCCAATTAAAGTTCTTTTCTTTTTCTTCCGCTTGTTTTCTTCTTGAATTTCTCTTATTTTATTTCGATATTCAGCAATCTTCGTACTAGCATCTCTCCAATCTGGAATACTTTCAAGCAATGCAACCGCCTCTTCTATGTCAGAAATTGAATTTACATTATACTTAAATAAAGCATCATTATATATATCATCTTTTCGATTCATCTCAGCTTGTTCACATGCCGCCTTGGCTTGTTCCATGCATTTCTCAATTAATTTTTTTGAATCTTTATAGTCTTTAATAGATTCAAATGTTTTTGCTACTAATTTATATTGTGACTCTGTGTTTGCTGAATTCATTTCCTCTATAGCGCTTGCATATAGTCCTTCTAAACGTGCATTTTCATTTCGTTCTTTTATGTAGGCGTTATATCCATTCACTGTTGTTCTCAATGTTTCGTCTCCAAAACGAAGAACTTTTTGATAGTTGCTACTATTCCAAAACGGTTCCGCACAGTTTCTCAAGTTTTCCTGCTTTCTAACCCATAACTCTGCCATTAGCTTGCCGAGATAAGCCATTGCATTTTTCGGTTCAATATCTAGAACCTTCTCGCAGTATTCATCTGCGGACTCCCAATCACCATCTTCCAAAAATAGAAACGCACGTTCCAAAAGTGGTGTAGCATTAACGCTGTTATTTGCCACAACAGATTCTTTTCCTACTGATTCTGTTTCTCTATTCTCAACAATCTTCTTAATCCCACGAACCAAGTCCTGCATAAACCCTAGTTTTGACATATCCTGTGCCTGAAGATGCGAAAACTCTTCTGGCAAATCATATGGATCCATGTCGCGATACGCTGGAATTAACATTTTATTCTCACCTTTTTTTATTAATGCCAGATATCTAGACCATTCATTCTTTACCCACACGGCATTGAAATGCTCCGGTTTTGTTCCGAGTACAACCATTACTTTTGCTGAGTTAAGTGCTGCGAATATGTATGGTTCATATTCCTGTCCGAGTTTATCTTCAAGTGTTATCTTTGCAAAGAACACTTTGAATCCTTCTTCAACAAGTTCATAGTAAAGTTCCTGCGCAAGAACACTATCCTGTGTTCGTCCTCCACTTTTATCTGTTTCCTTATAGCAGATAAATACGTCAAACGGCTCTTCCTTTTGAGAAATTGCAAGAATTCCCTTCTGAATCTCGTTGATGGTATTTGCTTCGTTTTCATAGATTTCTCTTTGATATGTATCTGCATATTGCAAAGCAGACTTATAATCTTCATCATCAAAGATCGAAGTCAACTGTGTTCTATTTACTGTTGGAATTCTCTTATGTGTAGTCGGGTCTTCCACATACTCAATTCCATAGCGACAAAGCACAATCGACCAGTAACTTTCGGCATCTGTTCTGTCTTCATTTAATATCTGCTCATAGATACTCATAGCTTTATCAAATTCATCGTTGCGGCGGAAATGATTTGCTCTGTCATATAAATTAGACTTACGTTCATTGTCTAGTTTCGGTAATGTCTGCTTTGTTCCACAGTATTCACAAACGCCTACTGTTTCATTATTATTAACTTCAAGTGTGCCACCGCACATTTTGCATTTAAAAAATGACATAGTATTTTCTCTCTTCCGTTATTACTTTGTTATAGGGTTATTTCTCAAATAAATTCCAAAAATATAAATTACCTTGTCCCCATTCATTGTCGCCAACTTCTACTACTGTTCCATCCAATTTTAATCCTACTGTATGATAACTCCCCACTGATATAGCTACTACGTCTCTCCATCCGGATACATTGCACTGACCATATTGGTTATCACCAACAGCCACTACTGTTCCATCTGTTCTCAATCCTATCGTGTGATATATAGCAGATATTTCTGTAATATTTGTCCACTCTGAAACATTACATTGACCATATTCATTATCACCAACAGCCACTACTGTTCCATCTGACTTTAATCTTACAGTATGTCGTCTCCCTGCTGATATCTCCACAATATCAGTCCACTCTGAAACATTACATTGACCATACTCATTATCACCAACAGCCACTACTGTTCCATCTGATTTCAATCCCACGGTATGCTGCCCCTCTGCTGATATCTCCACAATATCAGTCCACTCTGAAACATTACATTGACCATATTCATTATCACCAACAGCCACTACTGTTCCATCTAATTTCAAACCTACGGTGTGCCATGCCCCTGCTGATATCTCCACAATATCAGTCCATTCTGAAACATTACATTGACCATATTCATTAAAACCAACATCAATTACTGTTCCATCTAATTTCAAACCTACTGTATGCCATCCCCCTGCTGATATCTCCACAATATCAGTCCACTCTGAAACATTACATTGACCATATTCATTATCACCAACAGCCACTACTGTTCCATCTAATTTCAAACCTACTGTATGTCTCGTCCCAACTGATATATTTTTCTTAGCATTTTCTCTAATAAGTTCTTTCGAATCTTTATAATAATTAATGGTCCTGAGAATTGATATTGCTTCATTATATTGTTTATTTTGGAGTAATCCTAGTGCCTCGTTATATTTATTACTAGGGATAATAACCTCACCAAACAAAATCCCCATGATAATAGCACCTACAACCACTATGACGAAGACGATTGCTGTTATTCTTACTCGTTTCGACATACGCACTGATTCTATTTCTAACTTTTCTATTTTGCCCCTGCATTCCACCATTCTTTCTTCCGAATCTTTCCAGCCGGGAATGGATTCAAACATCATAATGGCCTGTCTCAATTTTACATTAGAATTCTCATTCATTAACAATGTTGCTTCATCATAAATTTTATCCTTACGTTGCTCTTCTATTGCTTCTTTTAGTTCTGCAATACGTTGGTTAATCTGTGTAACATATTCCTTCAACTCACCAATTAACTTTTCATCAGCAAAACGAATCACCTTTTGATAATTATTATTATTTTCAAACGATTTGTCACATCTACTTAAATGTTCTTGCTTTTTTACCTGCAATTCTGCCATTAATTTTCCTAAATAAGCTTTGGCATTTTCCGGATTCAAATTTAAAACCTGCTCACAGAATTCATCAGCACGTTCAAATTCTCCATCCTCCAAAAACATAAACGCGCGCTTTAATAACGGTTCTTCGCTAGCACCTAATGCATTTACGACAACCGCTTCTTTCTCATCCTGCTCTGTGCCTTCGTCCGACAATACTTTTTTTATTCCACGTATCACATCATTGATAAAGCCGATTTTTCCCATGTCTTGAGCTTGTAGATGTGCAAAATCTTCCGGAAGCTCATACGCGTCCATATCCTTATAGCAAGGAATCAGAAGTTTAGAACGGTCCTGTTTCATAAGTTTCAAGAAACGTCCCCACTCGTTCTTCACCCAAACTGCCTCAAAATATTCTGGTCTTGTACCGATTACCAGCATTACTTTAGCCGAATTGAGCGCAGCAAATATGTATGGTTCGTACTCTTGACCAATTTTTTCCTCCAGTGTAATAGCCGAATAGAACACCTTGAAACCTTCCTCGGTTAGTTCATGATATATATCATTTGCAATTACGCTATCAACGGTTCTTTTTCCAGTTTCATCGGTCTCCTTATAGCAGATAAAAACATCGAAAGGTTTCTCATTTTTTACAATATTCAAAATATCTTTTTGTATATTTTCAATTGCTTTTGCTTCTTTTTCATAAAGCATTCGCCGCGCCAAATCAGCGTGCTCTATTGCTGCTATATAGTCAACATCTGAAGTAACAGCTTCATAAAGTGTTCTATGACAAGTAGGAATTCTCTCAAAAGTTTTAGAATCCTCCACATACTCAATTCCATATTTGCAAAGAACAATTCCCCAATATGCTTCCGCTTCAGTTGCATCTTGTTCTACAATTTTTTCATATATTTGTGTCGCCTTATCAAACTCACATTTCAACCGCAGATTATTGGCGCGATTAAATAGATTGACAATGAATTCATCATTGGTCTTTGACAGGGTCTGCTTCGTTCCACAGTATTCACAGACTCCCACTGTTTCTTCATTATTTATTTCAAGTGTGCCACCGCACATTTTGCACTTAAAAATAGTCATAATCCCTCATCTCTACCTTTCTATCTCAATATGCTCCACCGAAAATTCCAGGCACATTTGTATAACTTCATTTCTCGTTCGTCCCGTTACTTCACAAATTTCATCAATTTTTTTAATTAAATTATGAGGTAATCTGGCAGAAACCACCGCTGTTTCACCTTTATATTTTTTTGATTGTATGATTAATTTTTTCTCAACCAATTCTCACACCTCTTAACATAAATTATACTAATTATATTTAACTACAAACGTATACAAAAGTCAACATTTGAGCCATTATTATTGGAAAGAATATAAATTTTGCTTGACATTGTAGTTGTTATTATTCATATATAGGGACAACATTTACAGTGCTAGATACTAACTGTTTTTCTTGATTTTTATTGCTTGATATTAGTTATAAACTATTCAAGAACTGTATTTTGCAGTTCTTTTTACTATATATAAAATTCTTATTGTAAAGGAGGGAAACGCATGATTACTTATTTGAAAATGAAAAGAAATGAGTGGAAGGTAAAAGCATATTTCTATGCAAGGATTCTAAAGTTTATAGACGAACAAAAAGATATCTTTGCCACATTGGAAAACCTATCAGGTATTCTTAAAGAATCACCTACATCCAATGAATCAAAAACAGAACAATCTTCTGAATAGTTACAACCTATGAATTGGGAAGGAGGAATGTCATGAGTAACAAGAAAATAACAGAAGAAATGCTGAATGCAAATGAAATTTCAAAGGATACAAAAATCATTGTATCAAACTTCAATCAAATCCAGAAAGGAATCGAAAATAATACCGAAGCTCTGCAAGAGCTGCGAAATGCACTGACAGCCTATCAGACAGCATTGAAAAATACCGGTAATACAGAAGAGTCCGGACTGGATAAAATCAAAAAAATAATACTTGCAATGGATACACTTCAATCCATTACAAGTAGATTCAAAAACGTCGGTAGGGGTAAAATGTTTCCCCTCATTCATTGTTATTGTTTTGAAAATGCCGACTATAATATGTGTTCTTTGGGATACTGAAGTTTTCATATTATCATTCGTGCGATACACGGATGTAAACGAAGCCTCAATATGCGGGGAAACCGGTACACTGTAACTACTCTTCTACTATGGCGACATATTAGAATCGTAACAATGTTACACTCCGGCGGTCCGCAGGGATAGTTCTCTCCGAGAAAAGCCCTCACTGTAGCGACAACAGGTGGTCATGGTTATATGCAACGATGCCAAGATAAGATGCGCTCGGTACTGCGATTTGCTAATCGTTATAAATAGCAAGGACTTCTCCTAGCCGTATGTGGAAAGAAACGGAGAATCAAAAGTTGGAGCCACAATCGTGACAATGCCATTGCTTACCAAGTTTGTTGCTTGCAAGTCCCCAAAATTCAAAGGATATCATACGTCCAAGTATACTAATTCTACTACATCTAGTTGATGAACAATATGGGCAGGTTATTGTTGGCGGATTTAGATGTTTATACTGCGAGGAAGTTGGTTTGCCAGGATTTTGAACTCGCCGAGATTCTTCAGTGTAATTATTTATCACTAAATTTGTATCTTCATCTATTTCAGATGTTGCCCAATACATCATTTTTTCACCGCATTTTGGACAAATATAATCTTCTCTTTTGTCTTCTGGATTAAATTCGTATGGTTCAAAACAGTTTTCGCATAAATATGTTACAATTTTCATAGAAATTCTCCTGTATTTTCGCTTTTTTCAATTATATCACTCCACATGATATAAGTCAATTTGTACGATATTCAAAACAATAACTTATGATGTTACAGGACTTAATACAGAGATTTCTATATTTAATAGTTCTTTGTCTACAATTAAGAGAAACTTGGCTTCGGATCAGGGAATTGGTTACTCTATCTTTAATGGTAATAAATTAACTCAAAATGATGTGACTGCAATTACAAACTATGCCAATGCAGTTAAAAGTGGAGTAAAGCCTGCAATTGCAATGAAAGAAAACTTAAAAGGATGTAGTGTTGCTGGTTTACAATATGTTAAAACGAGTGAAATGGCAGGTCAATCAACTGACGAAATGGTGGCAGGATTAAAAGATGTTCCTAAAGCAACTAATGCTATGTCTGCTAGTCTGGAGGTCCTCTCTATCGCCGGCAACATGCTTATTTCTATGGAATACACAAGCAACGATGGCGATACAGATGAAAACAATGGTAAATATTTTGCTGGTAACGTTGTAAAAGCTTCTGCTCATTACTTTGTAGATGACGACTCTATTACACAATCTGTGCCTGATGATTATGTAGCATGGTCTGTTGGTGGTAAAAAGTATAGTAACTGTAATGTAACTGGTGGAGGAAAGTATTATGGAATTGCAACAAACGCTAATACGTTGAATATTGAAATTGGTGATGATGTAAAAAATGGCGTTGTGTACCCTTCTGCCGCTACAATTCAAAATGCAATTGAATTTACAAAGATTAAAATAGCTCAATACAATCTCTCAAAAGAACATGTTATCAGGCACTTCGATGTTACCGGTAAATCATGCCCAGCTTACTGGGTTGATGATGCAAAATGGAAGGCAGAATTTTGGGATAAATTGTCTGACAAAACAAGCACAACAAGACTAGTTTTAGTTATGGAGGTGAAGTGTGATAAAAGGATATAATGAGTTTATATCACTTTTTGGTGATATAACAATATTACATATAGTTGATATCATCCTTGCCTGCGTATTCGTATATTCTGTCGGAAAAAATATTAAAGATTACCTGCTATGCAACGTATTAGAGTTGTTGAACATAGTAAATAAGATTTTTCAAAGAATATTTTGGTGTATATATGAATAAAAAAATAGGCAGATTGGTCATCTCTTAAACCAATCTGCCTTTCTGTTTTATTTTCAAGGCTCTCTACTCATCATCTTCAAGTACATAAGGTGTGGCTTGATATACATAATAATTTATCCAATTTGTATAAAGATTATTCGCATGAGAACGCCATGTAAGTAGTGGCTTATTCTCGCAATTATCATCCTTATAATAATTCTTTGGAACTTCGATATCCAAACCTTTTCCCTTATCTCGCATATATTCATTATGCAAAGTGACGCGGTCATACTCCGGATGTCCCATCACGAAAATCTGCTTCCCATCTTCTGTCATACATAAGAATACACCTGCCTCATCAGATTCCGCCAAGATTGTCATATTTGGTATGTTACGGATATCCACTGCTGGTACCGTTGTGTGGCGGGAATGCGGCGCCAAAAATACATCATCAAAACCACGTAGAAGCGGTGTCTTTCTGTTCTGCACATAATGCTCAAACACGCCAAACATTTTCGCAGGAAGCTGTACCTTATCTACTCCATAATGATAATATAGCCCTGCCTGAGCTCCCCAGCACAAATGCAAGGTGGAGGTGACATGGTTTTTCGTCCACTCCATAATTTCCTTTAGTTCTTCCCAGTAATCCACCTCTTCAAAAGGCATCTGCTCTACCGGCGCACCTGTAATAATAAATCCGTCAAATTTCTGTTTCTTAATGTCCTTAAACGGAACATAGAATTTATTCAAATGGCTGGTTGATGTGTTTTTGGAGACATGACTTGAAACATTAACAAAAACCACATCCACCTGTAGTGGTGTATTTGAAAGCATACGCAAAATTTGAAGCTCCGTGTCCTCTTTTAATGGCATCAAATTCAAAAGCCCTATCTTAAGCGGACGAATATCCTGCTCCATGGCGCGGGATTCATCCATCACAAATATATTTTCCTGTTCAAGAATACCTCTTACCGGCAAATCATTCTGTACTCGAATCGGCATCTTCCCTATCTCCTTCTTGCTTAGTCTCTTCTGTTTTTGTATCTTCGTCAGCCACAAAATCCCCATTTTCATCTACATAGTTAGATTCCGTATAACAATCTGTCTCTGTTGGAAGCTTCTTCTGTTCTAACTTCTGTTGAATATACATCTTAATTACATAATAAATCAATGCAAACGTTGGTACACCCACTATCATTCCCGCAAATCCGAACAATCCTCCTGAAACTAATATAGAAAAGATTACCCAGAAGGACGACAAGCCTGTTGAATCTCCCAAAATCTTTGGTCCAATTACATTTCCATCTAATTGCTGTAAAAGCAGAACAAAAATAATAAAGTATAATCCTTTAAGTGGGTCAACTAGCATAATAAGAATTGCACTTGGAATTGCCCCTATAAACGGGCCAAAAAACGGAATGATATTTGTCACACCGACTATTACACTTACAAGCAATGTATATGGCATTTTAAGGATACTTAGACCGATAAAGCAAAGCACACCGATAATTGCCGAATCTATTATTTTACCAATGATGAATCCACTAAAAATCAAATTTGCCTTTTTTGCTATATGAATCAAGTTATTAGCCGAAGTTGGTTTCATCATTGCATATACGATTTTCTTGCTTTGGCTAGCAAACTTTTCTTTGCTGTAAAGCACATAGATGGATACAATCACACCCACAAATATATTAAGTACAACATTTACCACGCTGATAACTCCGGTTGTAACTCCTGTGATAATCTGATTGGTCTGTTTAAACAAGTCATTCTGCACCCAGTTAAGTAAATCTTTCTCTACCCAATTCTCAATTGCATCTTTCCCTTGTATCAATACACTTTTCACAAGATTGTCAACTGTGGAATTTCCTTTAATCAATGTATTAATATCCTTCCCCCATTGACTTAGGTCTTCCGGCAATGTAACTACCAAATCCTTGATACTTTTATACAGTTCTGGTATTAACATGTTTAATAATGCTACAACTACAATAATCGCTACAATGAGCCCCGAAAAAATTCCGATACCTCTGGCAGTCTTTTGAGCACCCTCTTCTTTTTTAAGCAGTTTTTTTAGAACAGGTGTCACCCAGCCTTCCACTCGCTTCACAATCGGATTCAAAAGAAATGCTAATACAAATCCATAGATAATCGGAGCAAGCACATCCGCGATAGTTCCAATCAACTTTGCAATGTTCTCAAACCTTAAAAATATAAAGAAGCAGATTATCCCTGCTAGAATCACTAAAAATGCAGATATTCCACGTTGTATGTAGTCACGCAGCTTTGATCGTTCTTCTTGTACAAGTTTTGGTTCTTTATCAAAAAAATTCATTCTATCATTTCCCTTCTTTGCTATGCAAAGCATATGTTTCATTATACATCCTTATGCCAATTCCAGTCAACTTAAAATAACGGCATAGCTATCTGCTACACCGTTACCTGTAAAAACCTATTTAATATTCCTTTTTAAATGTTGCACATTCTGTTTCTTCTGTGCGGTTTGCATCCGTACCCATTACGCTGATTTTACCTGCGTAACATTTACGTTCTTCATTGTACTTACATTCAACTGCCTGACATTTGATGTCGCTCATTGCAGATACGTCATCCTTCGTTGTGTTGCCGTATTGCTCTCCTTTACGTTCTGCAAAGCTTCCACAGCTTGTCTGCTCGGAAATCTGCGCTGAACTTCCTACCACTTCGATGGAATCTAATTCACAATAATTTTTGTAGTTATGAACACAAGTCACAACTCCACATTTTAATTCTGGCATGGCCATACCTCCTTTACTTTTAATAAGCAAATTTAGTATGCGCCTGTTCAAACAGAATTATGCATCGTATCTATTATTTACCACAGCATTTTTTATATTTTTTTCCACTTCCGCATGGACATGGGTCGTTTCTTCCAACCTTCTTTTCCTTGCGGATTGTTCCGGAATTTTTCTGTTCCTTATATAATTCTTTTCTTTTTTCTTCCGAGAAAATATTCTCCCATTGTGGAAGCTCGTATAACCATTCTGCCTTAGCATCTACCATGTTCTTATATAATTTTTCCTTATCAAATGCTAGACTTACAACCGTATCTTCTTCCATTTCTTCAATTGGATTTGGTTCTTTCAAGCTATCATTAATACCATCCAAGAATCCTGTCATTGTAAATACTTCTACGCCGTATTTTTCTGCAAGTTCTTTTACAGTACCTTTTACTTCTTCATCCGGATTTGATAATAATTGTTCATAAATTCCTTTTTCAATTTCAAAATAGGTTCCCCAGAATTTTTGCACTGTATTCTGATCCATATCCTGAGAATATGCTGTATCGCGCCATGTTTGTAATAAAGCCATTTTTTTATCTCCTTCATGTACATATATAAGTTTTAATTCGCTTTGTATCATACCATTGACGATAAATTTGGTCAATAGGTTTCTTTCACTTGACATTATACATAAAACACGACTATACTAATACTATTGTTAAAGGGAGGTATAAATTATGGAACATTTAACAATACCAGAAGGCTATCAATCGCCTCTTACAATCAGAGAGACTGAAGTTGCAATTAAAGAAATTAAAGACCATTTTGAAAGAGCACTTGCAAAATCGCTGCACTTAACTCGAGTATCTGCACCGCTTTTTGTAAAGCCGGAATCCGGTCTTAACGATAACTTAAACGGTGTAGAAAGACCTGTGTCTTTCGGGATCAAAGAACAGAATGATAATCCAGTTGAAATCGTACACTCACTTGCAAAATGGAAACGTTATGCATTAAAACGCTATGGCTTCCATTCAGGCGAAGGACTATATACGGATATGAACGCGATTCGCCGTGATGAAGATACAGACAACATTCACTCTATCTACGTAGACCAATGGGATTGGGAAAAGGTTATTTCAAAAGAAGAACGCAACATGGAGACCTTGGAGTACACAGTTCGCAAGGTATATGCTGCCCTGAAGGAAACGGAAGAATACATCTCAAGAAGATATAATTACATAGAACCTATCTTGCCGGATGAAATTTTCTTTATTACTTCACAAGAGTTGGAAAATCTTTATCCTAACATGACTGCAAAAGAAAGAGAATATACGATTGCAAAACATAAAGGTGCTGTATTCATTTCTCAAATTGGAAAATATCTAGCATCCGGAGAAAAACACGATGGTCGCGCACCTGATTATGATGATTGGGAATTAAATGGTGATATCATTGTCTACTATCCTGTTTTAGACATTGCGTTAGAACTATCTTCTATGGGAATCCGTGTAGATGAAGAATCATTAAAACATCAATTAGAGTTAGCCGGCTGTCCGGAACGAGCAGAACTAGACTTCCAAAAAGCACTCTTAAATCACCAGCTTCCATACACCATTGGAGGCGGACTAGGACAGTCTCGTATCTGTATGTACTGCTTACGAAAAGCACACATCGGCGAAGTACAATCCTCCACCTGGCCACAGGATATTATAGAAACGGCCACTAAAAATGGAATCCAATTATTATAGACATAAACTAAAAATAAACCAAAAAAACTAACACTACAGAGATTAGGACATATGCTCCTAATCTCTTTTATTTTGTGCACTGTGAGGCGCAGCCGAAGACCGTGCAAAAAAATAATAGAGATTCAGGAGCAAGCTCCCAAATCTCTATATAATCACATTTTAGTTCGTATAATTAT
>JAZSDK010000040.1:0-4900 GCA_045531155.1 Faecalimonas sp.
TCAGGGATTAATAATAAAAACAGTTAACGTAGGAGATGAGTTTGTTTTTGGTGAGTATAATGAAATTCCAATCACATGGAAAGTACTTGATAAATCGGATGGTAAAATCTTGGCATTGAGTAAGTTTTGTCTAGGTGATAAAGTGTATGAGGACACGGAGGATGCGGAAGTTTCTACGAATTGGTCTAAATGCTCTTTAAGAAGAGAACTTAATAATGAATTAATCAATGAAATATTTAACAATACGGAAAAAAATATGATTTGTGCAACAAATGTTGTAAATAATGATAATGTAGAACGTGGCACTGATGGTGGTCCTGATACCGTAGACAAACTATTTTTGCTCAGTATAGATGAGGTAAATAGATACTTTAGTAATAATAAGGAAAGAGTAACAAGTCAGATAGATGAAAGCGAGAGTGATAGTTGGTGGACGCGTTCTCCTGGATGGCCTTCGTGTGCAATAAGTATATTTTATAGTGGCAAAGACTTATCTAATGCACATGTTAGCGGTCGGGGAGGTATTCGTCCAGCTATGTGGCTTAAGATTGATTAGTTACTTTTGTTAGAAAATTTAGTTTAAGGAGAGGTAATGACATGGCTCAAATAGCAGAAATTATTAAATACGAAGGTGACAACAGCACTTTCATATGGAAACATCCAAGTGAGGATTTTAATTCCTTCACACAACTTATTGTACATGAATCACAAGAAGCAATCTTCTTTATGAACGGTCAAGCACTTGATTTGTTCGGACCAGGAAGATATACGCTTGAAACTCAGAACATACCGATACTTGGGAAGGTGCTTAACCGCGCAACAGGAGATGAGTCTCCTTTCCACTGTGAAGTTTATTTTATCAATAAAACAGAGCAGATGGCTGTCAAATGGGGAACAGACAGCAAGGTACAATATGTAGAACCGACTTATGGTTTCCCAATTTCAATCGGTGCAAGTGGTGAGATGAGTCTGCGCGCTGAAGATTCGCGAAAACTCTTGCTTAAACTTGTAGGAACAGAAAGCGTACTAGGTCAACAAAAACTTGTCAACTTCTTTCGCTCATTTTTAATGACAAGAGTGAAGACTTATATTGCACAAGTAATCAAGGTGAAAAGCATTAATATTTTTGAAATTGATGAAAATTTAACCACATTTTCCAATGAGATCAAAACCCTTCTCATTTCTGATTTTGCTGAGTATGGTGTGGCTTTGGAACAATTCTTTGTTACCACTATCGTGAAACCGGATGGTGAAAGACAATATGAACAGTTCAAAGAATTGCATTTCCGTCAGTATGCAGATATTGCAGAAGCAAAATTAAGACAACAAACAGACATTATTCATGCGCAGACGGAAGCCCAAAAGACAGTGATTGAATCGCAGGCTATGGCTACGAAACGTGCGCAGGAAGGCTATACATACCAACAAGAACGTGGATTTGATGTTGCCGAAAAGGTAGCACAAAATGAGGCTGTTGGCGAATTTACGAACATGGGCGTTGGATTTGGTACAATGGCAGGTGTTGGCGGTGCAGTCGGTGGTATGGTCGGCGGTATGATGAGCGATGCCATGGGAGCAGCAACAGCACCAACACCACAAATGCAGTCAGTGCAGAATGCAGGACGTTTCTGCGAGAACTGTGGGGCGAAGTTAAATGCAAGCGCTGCTTTTTGTGAAGAATGCGGAACACCGGTGGCAAATTCAAATGATACTTGCCAGAATTGCGGATACAAGTTCGAACGTCCGGGAAAATTCTGTCCGAAGTGCGGAATGAAAAGAGAGGTGTAAGTTATGAAAAGGAATTTCAAGTATTATAGTGTGATATGGCTAATTTCATTGGTTATTTTTAACGTTATTGTATTTGTTGCGCCGAATGAAGTTGCAGGAATGAGCAAATTTGGTGGTGCATTTTGGGTAGGATATATCTTTATTACAATTGCATTTCTTGGTCAACTTGCATGTGCTTTTAAAGTATTTAAAGAAGAAAATTTACAGAAGGTGTTTTATAACATTCCACTGATTTCGATTAGTTATACAGGGCTTATTGCCATGTTGATTGCCGGAACAGTTTGTATGGTTATTCCAAATCTTCCAAACTGGGTAGGTATCATCATTTGCATGTTAATTCTTGCATTAAGTGGCATCAGCATTATTAAAGCGAGTGTTGCGGCTGATATTGTTGGAAAAATCGATGACAAGATTAAAACACAAACACAGTTTTTCAAAATGTTAACTGTGGATAGTCAAGTTTTGATGACGAGCGCAACCAATGCCGAACTGAAGGCAGAGGCGGAGAAGCTGTACGAATCAATTCGTTACAGTGATCCAATGTCAAATCCGGCACTAGATGAAGTGGAAGCGCAGATTCAAAATGAATTTGTAGCATTTGCAGATGCTGTGCAGGCAGAAGATTTGGAAGTTGCAAAGGTGGTTGCGAATGAATTGTTGAAGATGATTGATAGTAGAAATAAGAAGTGTAGAACATTAAAGTAAATATTGGAGGAAAAGAATATGGGAATGATAGCAGCAAAATGTACGCAATGTGGAGCGAATATACAGGTGGATGACACAAAGGAAGCCGGAATATGTGAGAATTGTGGCACAGCTTTTATAACGGAGAAAGCAATTAATAATTATAATACATATGTAAATAACAATAATAATTTTGCAGGGGCAAACATAAATGTTATGGGAGCAAATGTGGAGAATTTAATTATTTTAGCCAATAATGCTCGCGAGATTGGAAACCATGATGAAGCAAGTGATTATTATTCAAAAGTTTTAGAAATTCAGCCAACTAATTGTGAAGCACTTGTTGGAAAAGGTGTAAGTATTTTATATAGTTCTAATTTAAATAATATAAAATCCGATGAGTTAGTTGGATATATAAGTAAAGCAATTGAATATAAGAAGAAAGAGCAAGAAGTAACTGAACAAGATATAAGCGAGTTCATCATCAAATCAGCAAGTGAGCTATACAGTGCAGCAATTGTTGTATACCAAGCATCTCAAAATCATTATAATGAGTTCTGGAAACTTGAGACGTCTGCCCCAGAGTATTGGGAGCGATTAGGTAAGGTAATAAAAATATTCCTTTTTGTAATTGCTGTCACAGATGATGAAAATGTTAGAAATCTAGAAAATGGTAGGTTCTATTATGTTGAAAGTATGAAATTTGTTGCTTTGTGTTGTGTAGAAATATGTAAGCAAAGACAATATGTTTCAGGTATTATTAATCCAGGGCATTTATTCTTGGAAGCGGAAGAAAAGAAAGAAATTAAGCCAGTGGCATCTCTACATCAAACATACATGGAATTATACGATAATATGTGTAAGTTGATAAAGGAGATAGAACCAGACTATCAGCCTGAGGCAATTAACAGAAACAAAGAGATTCAAGGCGCTTGCTATGTTGCTACTTGCGTCTATGGTTCTTATGACTGTCCTCAAGTATGGACGCTCAGACGTTTTCGTGATTACACATTGGACGAAACGTGGTATGGTAGATTGTTTATTAAATGTTACTATGCAATTAGCCCTACTTTAGTAAAGCGGTTTGGAAATCAGAAGTGGTTTAGAACATTATTTAAAACTTACTTAGATATTATAATCCAAAACCTAAACAAAAGAGGGGTTGACAACACACAATACAAAGACAAGTATTGATAAAATTGGACATAATGGCATTGCTACGAATGTGGATTAAACACACAAAAAAGATTACCAAAAATGGTGGTCTTTTTTTGTGCATTTTTTTTCTTGGAATTGTGTTGACGATAGTATTTGGTAGTGTTAATATGAATAGGAAAAGCACATTATATAGTGATTTAACTAATAATGGAACACAAAATATAGAGAAAAATGAAAGGAGAGAAACAAAAGTGATCAAAGTTGTCAAAAAAGACGGTACAAAAGAAGATTTTAATGTACAAAAGGTTGTGGTGGCGGTTAATAAGTCAGCATACCGTGCATTAATCAAGTTTACACAAGAAGACTTGGATTTCATCTGCAAATTTGTAGAAGAAGAAGTAAAGAAAATGGGCCTTACTGAGATTCAGATTGCACAGATGCACAACGTTGTAGAAGGTGCGTTGGAAAAAGTAAATCCAATTGTTGCAAAGAGTTACAAGGATTACCGTAATTACAAACAGGATTTTGTACAGATGTTAGATGAGGTGTATAAGAAGAGCCAGTCTATTATGTACATTGGAGACAAGGAAAACAGTAATACGGATAGCGCGCTTGTTTCTACAAAGAGGAGTCTCATCTTTAATGAGCTGAATAAGGAATTATATAAAAAGTTCTTCCTGACGGTAGAAGAGATTCAGGCAATTCGAGATGGGTATATTTACATCCATGATATGTCGGCGAGACGAGATACCATGAACTGTTGTCTGTTCGATGTTCAGAATGTACTTAGCGGTGGATTCGAGATGGGAAATCTCTGGTACAACGAGCCAAAGACCTTGGATGTGGCATTCGACGTTATCGGAGATATTGTCTTAAGTGCTGCGAGTCAGCAGTATGGAGGATTTACAGTTCCAAGCGTAGATGATATTTTGGAACCATATGCAGAGAAGTCCTATGCAAAGCATGTGGATAAGTATTTGGATTTAGGACTTTCTCAGGAAAAGGCAGAAGAAGTGGCGCTTGCAGATTTAACAAAGGAGATGGAACAAGGATTCCAAGGTTGGGAATATAAGTTCAACTCCGTATCTTCAAGCCGAGGAGATTATCCATTTATCACGGTTACAGCAGGAACGAACACCTCGAGATTTGGTAAATTGCTCACAATCTCAATGTTAAAGGTTCGTATGAATGGACAGGGTAAAGAGGGGCACAAGAAACCGGTATTGTTCCCTAAGATTGTTTTCTTGTATGATGAGAATTTACATGGACC
>JAZSDK010000073.1:0-2241 GCA_045531155.1 Faecalimonas sp.
ACTGTTTTTAGGTTCGACATTAACTGTCTGTTCTTGAATTTTTCTCTTAGAAATTTTCAGGAATTCGTTTATTGTCATCTATTGTTTAATTATCAATGTTCTCTTTGCTCTCTTGCGACAGCCTAGTTAGAATATCACACCCTAAAATCGTTGTCAACCTCTTTTTAAAAATTTTTTAAACAATTTCTACAATTTATTTGGGCATGAATCTCTGTTACACAAATAAAGTTTTCCCTATGTTTTCCATATTATACATTTTTATTATATATAAAGGAAAAAAGCTTTAGCAGTTTAATTTCCGACTTTCTATAAACGCCTACGCGAAGGGGTAAAATACCCATGATTTTTGTAAATCATGGGTATTATGTATGTAATATATAATATTTATAGAAACTCAACTGTATTTCAGCTTGTTTTTAATGTGATTCGAAGCTGTTTCTGGGTATTTGTCATTAAAAATGGAGTTTTATACCCAGCCGGAACAAAAATCCCAAAACAGCATATATTAAAACTTTGTTATATACTTCAACAAGATATTACTATCATAAAGTTTTGTTAAAATTTCGCTTTCGGAAATCTCCTTCATACATGCCACTCCAAGTGACGTATTATATAATAATGTAATGACAATAAACAGAATCCAAATAATTAAAATGCCTATTCCAGCTCCCAAGATACCGCCTACTAAATGATTGGCACCTCCTACAAGCGGAAGTTTATCAACGATATTCAACATTCGCAATGCAACTCTTACAATAATAAACACCGCAACAAATGTAATGAGGAAAGCAAGGATATCTGCTATCACTTTTGCTACATAAGCCCCAATATATTCGCCAAATGTTTGAACACCTAATGCTGTATATACTTCATTATTATTATTTTCTAAAAGCATCTTTTGAATTACATCCGGTATATCAGCACCTTCAATCATAGAGATTTGCTCTTCTCTAGGAAGTTCTGTTTGCAACACCTCATCTCCCGTAGTTTCATCCGGCAAAAGCAATTCAATGCACTTATTCTTCACCGTCTCTCGAAGTGGAGTTGACTCCTGAATCCACTTACTTACACTTGGCGATATAAAAAATACTAAAACAATACACACCAATGTGGCTAGTAATGATGCTATAATTTTAACCAGCCCTCTTTTGTATCCAATTATCACACTTAGCAAAAAAACAATTCCTACAATTATCAACAATGCATTCATTTTATCCTCTCCTATTTCGCAAGATGTATTTCATGAAAACCACTTGCATTTATCATCATGTATTTATTAAGACCAATAATAGGGAAAATCTCTAAAATATTTTCCTCCATATTTCCTTCGAATTTGCAAATTCCTTCTTTGTGATAGATGCTACACATTTGCCCATCATACAAAATAATCTGTCCCTCAGACACATGCATTTTAGAATACTCTTTTTCCACATCAACTTCCGAGAGAAGTTTTCCCTTTAAATTATAAATATGTAATTTATAATCAGCCTGCTTATCATTCCTTGCAAGAACCGCAATCAGCTCATCCCCATACGCCACACTTTGAATCTCTTTTTTGAATTCTACTCGTGCGATTTCTTCTATTTTTTTTACTCCCTTGTAAAAATGAATACCATTATCAGCGATTAAAACAGATGTGTTTTCATTTACATACGAAACCACCGGAATCACTGTATTTGAAAACTCTGTTTCATAAACAGGGAATCCTTTCTTTTCTGTATCAAATTCACCAAAATAGTAATATGCTATCTTCGTTGTAATCTTATTTTCTTCTGTATATAAATAAGAAACTACCTGTGTTTTTCCATCCCAAGATGTTGCAACATCCATTGGGTATCCCATAGTTGTGAGAGACACCTCATTCTGCACCAATACATTTCCTACTGCGTCGTAGCACATAACAAGGGGATTTTCTTCATCCTTTAAGATCGCGCTGACGATTCCCTGGGATGAAACAGCAAGCTTTTCTATCGGACGGGGTGTGTGAATTTCCCCCTTCAAACCTTTCTTATGAAAAACCAGAATGCTTGTCCCACCTTTATCTCCAATAGCTACACAATTACCACAAATTTCAATAACAGGATTGTTCATCTGACACGGATGGTTCCAAATCTCCTCCCCAGTGTCCGTAAGAAGAGCAACCCCATCTCTACTGTAACGCAAAATACCATCTAAACACCGTTTGTAATTCGCATTATCAGTACTTGTGTTTTCATAACTCTTTGCAATTTCTATATAATC